>NZ_JBMVFV010000018.1:0-83459 GCF_049538395.1 Micromonospora sp. AB353
GTGGCCGGCGCGGTGCGATCGGCCCAGGTGCCGGCGCACCGCTGGCTGCCGTACACCCTGGACGCCCCGACCCCGGTCTCCGCCTTCCTGCACGCGGGCATGGTCAACGTCGCCGGCTTCCTGATGATCACACTGGCGCCGGTGGTGGTCGCCGCACCCGGCGTGATGCCGGCGATGGTGCTGACCGGCCTCGTGACCGCGGTGTCCGGGACGGTGTTCGCCGCGGTGCGCACCGACGTCAAGGGCACCCTCGCCCGGTCCACGATCGCGCAGATGGGCTTCATGCTCGCCCAGTGCGGGCTCGGCGCGTTCGGCCTGGCCGCCGTGCACCTGGTCGGGCACGCGGTCTACAAGGCGTACGCGTTCCTGTCCGCCGGCGGCGCGCTCCAGGCCCAGGCGCGGACCGCGGCCGCGCCCGGCCCGGTCGGCCCGCCCCGGACCCGGACCGTGGCGCTGGCCGGCGCGGCGGTGCTCGCCGCCGTGGCGCTCACCGAACTGTCGCTCGGCGCCAGCCCGAGCGGCCTGCTCAGCGCCGTCCTGGCCGGTGCGGCCGCGCTGACCGCGGTGCGGACGGCGCTCGCGGACCGCGAGGTGCCGGCGCGGACCGCCGTCGCGATCACCCTCGCGGCGGGCGCGCTGGCCGGCGGCTACCTGGTCGCCGGTCGGGCCGTCGCCCGCTGGCTGGGGCTGCCGACCTCGGTGACGGACGCCGGGATGGGCGTCGCGGCGGTCACGCTGGCCCTGGTGGCCGTCGCCGGCGCGTTCCTTGTGCGCCGGCACGGCGCCGCGCTGTGGTGGTGGGCCTGGCGTGACGGCGCCGGCGCGTGGTGGCGCCGGTCCGCCGGCGTGGCGGCGGGGGAGCCGGCCGCCTGGGCCCTGACCGCCGTACGCCGCCGCGACGTGTCCGACCGGTCGGACGCCGTCCGGGTCGTCGCCGCGCTGGCCGCTGCCGGTGACCACGTCGCCGCGGTCTGGCCGCTGGACACGTTCGTGGCGGTCAACCCGCTCGCCGGCCGGGAGCGGGTGCCGTTCGCGCGGGCCACCGCCGAGCTGCGGGCGCTCGGCGGCGCGCGGACCCACCTGCCGGCCGACGAGTACCGGCGGCGGCTGCGCGACGGCGAGATCGAGCCGGCCGACCTGACCGCGGTGCTCCCCCCGGCGACCTCGGCGCCGGTCACGCTCGGCGGACGGCCGATCACGGCCGTGGACCTCCAGATCGCCGCACTGTCCCACCCGGTGCACGACGGACCGCCCCCGCCACCCGACCTGCTCGCCGTGGCGCGGCGCCGGCTCGCGATGACCCGGCCCGCCGTCGAGGCCGACCCGGACCCGCTCACCCTGGCCGAGTCGCTCGACCGGGTCCTGGGTACCCGGATCGGCGCCGACGTCGACGAACTGGTGGCCGGCTGGTGCGCGGCGCACTGCGGCCGTCCGGCCGCCCGCTGGCCGGTTCCCGGCCCGGCCGACGAGAGCTGCTGGGCGCGCTGGCGGCGGGTGGCCGGCGGCGACCGCGCGGGCGTCAGCGGCCTGGGGGCGCTCGTCGCCGCGCTGCCCGCCGAGCCCGAGCGGGCCGTCGCCCTGCTCCTGCGCGCCCTCGGCGTGGCGTCGGCGGCCTGGCCGGCGTATCTCACCCGGTCCCTGCTCCGGTTGCCGGGCTGGGCCGGCTACGCCCGCTGGTCCCAGACGCGTCCCGGTGAGCGACCGGACCTGACCCCGGTGGACCTGCTCGCGGTCCGGCTCAGCTACGAGCTGGCGCTGGCCGGCACCGCCACCCACCGCCACCTCGGCGTCCCGCCGACGCTCCAAGCGGTGGCCGCCGCGACGACCCCCACCGCCGCGACGTCGACCGCCGTGTCGACGCCCACCGCCGGGACGGCGGGGACCGTACCGGCCGCCGGTGCGCCGGGGACGGACGAGCCCGCAGCTCTCGCCCGGCTGGTCGCGGCGCTCGGCGTCGACGCGCCGGCCCTGGCGCTGCTGCCCGAGGAGACGGTGGCGGTGGTACGCGACGTGGTGGCCGAGCTGTCCCCGGCGCGGCAGGCCGAGGTGTGGCTCGCCGCCGCGGAGCACGCATACCGGCGTCGGCTGCGCAACCGGCTGGACCACGGGACGCGGCCGCGCCCACGCCGCGCCGCCCGCGTCACCCCGCTCGCCCAGGCGGTGTTCTGCATCGACGTGCGCAGCGAGGGCCTGCGCCGGCACCTGGAGGCGGCCGGGCCGGTGGACACCTACGGCTTCGCCGGCTTCTTCGGCCTACCCGTGCGCACCGTGGCGGCCGACGCCGCCCGGGGCCGGGACCGCTGCCCGGTGCTCATGCGGCCGGTGGCCACCGTCGAGGAGACCGCCGACGCCGCGCGGGTACGCCGCCGGCGGGCCCGGCAGGCGTGGCGCCGGGCGTTCGCCTCGGCCAAGGCCGACCCGGTCGGCGCGTTCGCCTTCGTGGAGGTCGCCGGCGTGCTCGCCACCGCCGCCCTGGCGGTGCGCGCCGTGGCGCCGGGCCGGTTCGCACCACCCGCCGACGACACCGCGCCGACGGTGGCCGACCTCGCCGCCGCCCTGACCCTCGACGAGCAGGTCTACTACGCGGAGGCGACGCTGCGCACGGTCGGGCTGACGACCGGCTTCGCCCCGCTGGTGCTGCTCTGCGGGCACGGGGCCACCAGCACCAACAACCCCTACGCCGCCGCGCTCGACTGCGGCGCCTGCGGCGGCAACCGGGGCGGGGTCAGCGCCCGGCTGGTCGCCGCGCTGCTCAACCGGCCCGAGATCCGTGAGGCGCTGGTCGCCCGGGGGATCCACCTGCCCGCCGACACCCACGTCCTGGCCGGCGAGCACGACACCGTCACCGACGAGGTGCGCCTGTTCGATGTCGACACCGTCCCCGTCCGGCTGCGCCCGCACGTCGACGACCTGACGCGCCGGCTCGCCGAGGCGGGAGCGGGTCTGCGCGCGGAACGGGCCACCCGGCTGCCCGGCCGGCCGGGCCCCCGCCACCTGCCCGGCCGCGCCTCGGACTGGGCCCAGGTGCGGCCCGAGTGGGCGCTGGCCGGCAATGCCGCGTTCATCGCCGCGCCGCGCGATCTGACCGCCGGACGCGATCTCGGCTGCCGCACCTTCCTGCACTCCTACGACTGGACCGCGGATCCGGACGCGGTCGCGCTGGAGACGATCATGACGGGCCCGCTCGTCGTGGCGTCCTGGATCAACCTCCAGTACTACTTCTCCACTGTGGATCCGCACCGCCTCGGCGCCGGCACCAAGACCGTGCACACCGTCCTCGGCGACGCGCTCGGCGTCCTCTCCGGATCCGGCGGCGACCTGCGTGTCGGGCTGCCGCTGCAGTCCGTCGACGACGGGACACGGCCGGCGCACGACCCGCTGCGGCTGCTCGCCGTGGTCCACGCCCCGCACCACCTCGTCGACACCGTGCTCGGCCGCAACCCGGCCCTGCGTCAGCTGATCGACGGCGGCTGGATGTCCCTGACCGTCGTCGACCCCCGTACCGGCGAATGGAGTGACCCGGGCGGATCCCGGCGCACCACGCCGCTCCCGGCCCCCGACCCAGAGAAGGAGTACAGCGTATGAACGAGCTCGGACTGACGCGCATGGTCAAGGTGGAGGTCGTGACCCGCGCCGATGACGTCGACGCCGTCCGGACGCTGCTGCACGCCTCCGGCGTGAGCGGTTGGACCAGCCTCAGCGGGGTCTCCGGCTTCGGCCACCACGGCACCCACGAGGGCCGGCTGCTCTTCAACGACCGGGCCGGACTCGTCATGGTGATCGCCGTGCTGCCGCTCGAGCGGGCCGAGCCGGTCGTCGTCGGCCTGCGCGACATCCTGGCCCACCGGCCCGGCGTCATGTTCGTCAGTGAGGCCTGGGTGAGCCGGCCCGAGTACTTCGGCGCCGATCGACCGGCGGGCCCGGTGGCCTGAAGGGGGCGAGTCGCGCCCGGGCGGGGTGGCGACCGCCGGCCACCCCGCCCCGCCGTGGCGGCCGGACTCGACCGAGGAGGCCCTCGGGCACGTCCGGTCGTCCGCCGCTGTACGCACCCGGCCGACGCCCGCGTCCCAGCTGATGCGCTCGTTCACGCGCGCGGCGGGTCCAGGAAGCGGTGCGCCAGGTCGGCGAGGGTGCCGGCGGTGTGGTCGACGGGCGCGGTCGGCAGCACGATGTGGCTGACGACCAGTCGTGCGAGCGATTCGGCGCCGACGGTGACCTCATCGGGCGGTACCCGGGGCAGGTGGGCGCCCGCCCACTCTCTCAGCACCGTGACGGCGGCGGCCAGGGCCAGGTCGGCGCGGGTGGTCAGGTAGGGGAGCAGGGCGTCGGTGCCTCGGGCGCTGTTGAGGACGGCCTTGACCAGCGGGTCGGTGCCGGCCTGCGTCAAGACGAACGTGACCGCGGCATGGATCGCGGCTCGCACGTCGCTGCCGTGGGCGGACAACGCCTCCCGCACACCGTCCATGAACCGGTCGATCTCGCGGTGGGCGATGGCGTCGGCCAGTCCGGCCTTGTTGGTGAACTCGTTGTAGAGCGTCTGCCTGCTCACGCCCACGCGGGCCGCCACGTCGGCCATTCGTACCGCGTCCCAGCCGCTGTCGATCGCCAGGTCGCGGCCGGCCGTGATGACCGCGTCACGCAGGTGCCGGCGGGCGGTGTGGCGATAGGGCGGAGGGGCGGCCATGGTGCGCCGAGTCTATCGACTGGACACACACTGCCTCCGTGTCCACGGAATTGACGCGGAGCTAGATATTGTCAAGCATGGCTATCCGTGTGACAGTCGACGCAGCACTCGACACTCCGGAGGCGGCACATGCAGACCTCGATCGATGCTCCATCAGTCGCCGCCGGTTGGCGTGACGGCAAGAAGCACCTGTGGCCACTGGCTCTCCTCGTGCCGGTGCTGCCGTTTCTGGCGTACGCGTCGTGGCGGGCCGGCGCGGGCCCCGCTGCCTGGTGGCTCACCCCGGCGGTGGTCTTCGGACTCATCCCGATCATCGACGTGCTGCTCGGTGACGACGGAGAGAACCCGCCCGACGACATCGCCCGCCGCCTGCAGGAGGTCCGCTACTACCGCTGGATCACGTTCCTGTTCCTGCCGGTGCAGTACGCCGCCCTGCTGCTCGGCGCATGGGTCTGGACGCGCGGCGGCCTCGGTGTCGCCGGTGCCGCCGGCCTGGTCGCCACCATCGGGATCGTCAACGGATTGGCCATCAACACCGCACACGAGCTCGGCCACAAGCGCGAGACGGTCGAGCGGTGGTTGTCGAAGATCGCGCTCGCGCCCACCGGGTACGGCCACTTCTACGTCGAGCACAACCGCGGACACCATGTCCGTGTCGCCACACCGGAGGACCCGGCCAGCGCCAGGCTGGGGGAGAGCTTCTACGCGTTCTGGCCCCGTACGGTCTGGGGCAGCCTCATCTCGGCGTGGCGGCTGGAGATCGGCCGCTTCCGGCTGCGGCACAGGAGTCCGTGGACGCTGCGCAACAACCTGCTCAACGCCGGGCTCATGACAGTCGTGCTCTTCGCCCTGTTGATCGCCGTGTTCGGGTGGCGGCTCGTGCCCTTCCTGCTCCTGCAGGCGATCGTCGGCTTCTCGCTGCTGGAAGCGGTCAACTACCTCGAGCACTACGGATTGTGCCGCCGGCGCACCGCCACCGGCCGCTTCGAGAAGGTCGACCCACGGCACAGCTGGAACAGTGACCGCGTCGTCACCAACGTGTTCCTCTTCCAGTTGCAACGCCACAGCGACCACCACGCCAACCCGCTGCGCCGCTACCAGACGCTGCGCAGCTTCGACGTCTCGCCGCGACTGCCCGGAGGCTACGCCTCGATGGTGTTGCTCGCTCTCGTCCCGCCGCTGTGGTACCGGGTGATGAACCCACGGGTTCTGGCGCACTACGGCGGCGACCTGAACCTCGCCAATCGCAACCCCCGCGCCGAGGCCCGGCTGCGCCGCCGCTACGGCCGGCCCGCAGCGGACACCACAGCGGTTCACGCCGCCTGACCCGACCCGGGGAAGGGTGGGGCTGACGGCACCTCTCTGTGTCAAGGCGTAGGATCTCTGTTCCTGCACGGAACGGGGCTGTGCTCGGCCGGATACGCCGCTTCGGCCTCGCCGGGCGCCGTGGCGTCCGGGACGAAGGGTGGACACCCCGGATGCACCAGCGGATCCTGCTGCGAGCCCGCAAGGGCCCGTTCGACGTCGTCACCGCCGAGGAGACCTACGAGCGGGACTGGATCGGCAAGAACAGCGGCAACCTGGTCTTCAGCCACGCCGCGCACAAGCTGCTGGCCACCTCGACGGCGGAGATCACCCCGTCGCGGTTCCGGGCGGACCCGCGCGATGCCGACGAGATCAACGAGAAGTACGACGTCTTCGTGATCCCGCTGGCGAACGCGTTCCGCCACGACTACGCGAACCGGTTGACGTCGATGGCCCGGCTGATCGAGCGGCTCAAGATCCCGGTGGTGGTGCTCGGGGTCGGAGCGCAGACCGACGTGGACGGCGGCCTGGAGTCCCTGCGCCCGATCGACGAGCCGGTGACGGCGTTCTGCCGGGCGGTGCTGGACCGGTCGCACAGCATCGGCGTACGCGGCGAGATCAGCGAGAACTACCTGCGGAAGCTGGGTTTCTCCGCCGTCGAGCAGATCGGCTGCCCGTCGATGTTCCTGCACGGCGACAGCCTCCGGGTCGAGAAGGCGAAGGCGGCCCTGGACACCGAGGACCGGCTCGCGTTCGTCATCTCGCCGTACGTCCGCGCGTTGGCCCCGCTCGTCCGCCGCCACCACCAGCGCTACCCGAACCTGCGCTACATCGCGCAGGGCCTGTACGCCCTCGGCACCCTGCTCTACGGCGACGCACCGAACTTGCGCGGCAAGACCGACGACATGCCGATCCACACCTCACACCCGCTCTTCGTCGAGGACAAGGTGCGGATGTTCATGGACCCGTGGCCCTGGATGGAGTATCTCGCCGGATTCGACTTCGCCTTCGGCACCCGGATCCACGGCACCATCACGGCGCTGATCTCCGGCACTCCCGGCTATCTCCTCGCACACGACTCGCGCACCCTGGAACTGGCCCGCTACTTCGACATTCCGCACCGGTTGATGCGCGACGTGCCGGCCGACGTCGACGCCGCCCAGCTCTACGAGGAAGCCGACTACACGGCCCTGAACGAGGGCCACAAGGAGCGCTTCGCGCGGATCACCGCGTTCCTCGCCAAGCACGACCTCGGCCTGTCGTTCGCCGACGGGGACAGCGCGACCCGCTTCGACGAGCAGGTCCGCCGAACCGTCTACCCGCCGGCGGTCCGGCCGGCCTCCGCCAGCACCACGGAGGAACTGCTGGCGCGCATGCAGTGGCTGCGGGACGAGAACCAGACGCTGCAGCAGAAGCTCAAGGCACGCCGCGCGCAGCCCCTGCGCGAGCAGGTCAAGCAGGCGGTGGGCAGCCGGGTCCGCCGGATGCTGTCGCGCTGACCGTCGTACGCCTGCTCGGCAGCGGAGCAGCCGGCGCCGCGACGGCGGCGTTCGGCGTGGCGGTGCGATCAGCCGCCCGCGAATCGCGAGAAGCCTTCTTATTTCCATCGACCGGCATTACGCTCTGGGCCAGCCCTGAGGTGCATCACATCGGAGGTTCCTATGAGGACGATGACCATCCGTCGCACGACTGCACTCCGTCTGGTGTCCGGCGCACGCCGGCTGTGGATCGAGTGGTGCTGGTAACTGCCGGCCCGGCGGGCGCTCCCGGGCGCCCGCCCCTGCGGCGCTGGCCCCTGCGGTGACGGACGGGGCGGAGCGCTACGACTGCCACCGCGACCACGGACCGTACGCCGGGGTCTCGGCCTTCCTCGCCCGCGTCGCCGCCGACCGGCCCCGCCTGGCCGCCCGGCACGCGGTCGAACTGCACGCGATCGCCCCCCGGCTCGATCCGGCGGCCCGGCCCGCCGCCGAGGAGGAGCCGATCCGCTTCCACCCGGCCCGCCGTACCGCCTGCCTGGCCTACGGCGCGGCGGAGCTGGTGGCGGAGTGGGCCGGCACGCTCCGGCGGCCCGTCACCGTCCGGTTCGACCACGTCGCCGGCGCCGACGAGACGACAGCCGAACTGCTGGACGCGCTGGCCCGCCGGCTCGGTCCGGCACCGGTGCGCCTCGACCTGCGCGACGACGGCGCCCCCGACCCGGCGCCCCACGAGCGCACCCCGCAGGCGCTGCGGCGGGACCTGGGCGACAGCCTGGCCCGCGGCTACTACCACCACGCGGCCCGGGTCGCCCGGCGCGGGCGGGCGGCGGTCACCCCCGACGGCGACCTGCGGCACTGGTGGGCGTTCACCACCGGCCTGGCCACCGCCCTGGCGGCCCTGAACCGGGCCGCCGAGGCGCTCGACCTCTACGACGAGGCGCGGGCCGCCACCGACGATCCGAAGATCACGATGTCGGCGGCGTACGCCACCGCCATGCTGCACGCCCGGCACCTGCCGGCGGCCGACCAGGACCCGGCGCTGGCCCGGCACTGGCTGGAGCGGGCGCTGTACCTCGCCGCCGAGCTGGCCGACCCGCGGCAGCGGTTGTTGTCGACGGTCTTCTACGAGCAGGGCCTGGCGCTGCTGGACAGCCGGGCCGGCCGGCCCGACCGGGCGCTGCGGCTCGTCGACGACGGGCTGGCCCGGCTGACGGCCGCGCTCGGCCCCGGCGAACGCCCGCAGGATCTGGCCCGGCTGCGCCACAACCGGGCGCAGGTGCACCTCGCGCTGGGCGATCCGGCCCGGGCGCTGGCCGACCTGGACACCGTGATCGCCCACGACCCCGGCAACTGCGAGTACTACGTGGACCGCGCCGCCCTCCACCGGGCGGCGGGCCGGACCCGAGCCGCGATCCGGGACTACGACGCCGCCATCCGGCTCGGACCGCACCTGCCCGAGGCGTACTACAACCGGGCCGTGCTCCAGCAGGAACGGGGCCGCCCCGAGCGGGCCCGCGCCGACCTGGAGCGGGTGCTCGCCATCGAACCGGGGCACCTCGACGCCCGGATCGCCCTGGTCAACCTGCACGTGGAGCGCGGCGCGCTGGACGCCGCCGAGGCGGGCGCGCGGGCCGGGCTGGCCGGCGCTCCGCAGGATCCCGCGCTGCTGTGCACCCTGGGCCTGGTCCTCGCCGAGCGCGGCCGGCCCGCCGAGGCCGACGAACTGCTCACCCGGGCCCTGAGCGGGGATCCCGAGCTGGTGGAGGCGTGGACGAACCGGGCCGCCGCCCGGTTCGAGCGCGGCGACGTGGCCGCCGCGCTCGACGACCTGGACCGGGCGGTGGCGCTGTCGGAGGCGCCGGTGCCGCGCTACAACCGGGGTACGGCCCTGGCCCGGCTGGGCCGGTGGGACGAGGCGGCCCGCGACTTCGCCCAGGCGCTCGCCCAGCCCGGCCTGGACCGGGCTCTACGGCGGGATCTGCGGGCGGAACTCGCCAGGTGCCGCCGGGCGCTGGCCGTCTGACCCGGCCCGGCCGGGGAGCCGGCGCTCATCGTGCGCCGGCTCCGGTCCGGGGGAGGGGGAGCGGGTTCCCGTACGCCGCGCCGCGACGGTCACCAGCGCCGTGACCCCTGCATCCATCGGTAGTCACCTATTGACAAACGAAATTAACGATTGGACCCTGCTGAGAGAGCGCTCTCCCGTCCCCCCTGTCTCCCGCGAGGTGTCGCCATGCGTCTCCGAAGAAGGCTGTTCGCCGCCGCGTCCGCCCTGCTCGCCGGGCTCACCGGCGCCGTCGTCGCCACGCCCGCCCAGGCGGTCGGACCGGCGTTGCTGCCGGTCACCGTCACCAACACCACCGGCCGCAGCGACCCGGTCTACCTCTACGTCATCGGCGTCCAGCTTTCCTCCGGCCGGCTCGGCTACGTCACCTCCGGCGGCGCCTTCGTGCCGTGGACCGGCGGGCAGATCCCGCCGTCGCCCGCCCCGGACGTCTCCATACCGGGCCCCGGCAACGGCGGCAGCACCACGATCCAGTTCCCCCGCGGCTTCTCCGGCCGGGCCTACTTCTCCCTCGGGCAGAAGCTGAAGTTCTTCCTCACCCCGGACGGACTGGTGCAGCCCGCGCCCTGGGCGGCCGGCGACGCGAACCGCGACATCCTCTTCGACTGGAGCGAGTTCACCTACAACGACTCCGGGCTGTGGCTCAACAGCTCCCAGGTCGACATGTTCGCGATCCCGCACGCGGTCACCGTGACCGGCGCCACCGGCGTCACCAAGCGCACCGGCGACGTGGTGGCCAACGGACGCGACGCGGTCATCGACGGGATCCGGGCGCAGCCGGGCTGGGCCGGCACCGTCCACACCCGCTCCGACGGAACAGTGCTGCGCGTCCTGGCTCCGGGCAAGGCGGCCGGGGCCGGCCTGTTCAGCACCACGTACCTGGACTCGTACATCGCGTCCGCGTGGAACGCGTACACCACCAAGACCCTGACCGTGGCGCCGTTCGCCGACCAGCCCGCCATCCGGTACTACGGCCGCACCTCGGGCAACACCATGACCTTCACCAACGGCAGCGGCCAGGTCGTGGCCTCCTTCAACCGGCCCTCCTCGGCCAGCGTCTGGGGCTGCGACGGCGACCTGCCCGCGCCGAACGACCAGGTGGTCGGTCCGATCTCGCGTACGCTCTGCGCCGCCCTCAACCGCGGCACGCTCGGCACCATCGACACCCAGCCCAGTACGAACGCCGCCGACTTCTACCGCAGCAACCCCACCAACCAGTACGCCCGCCTGATCCACGCCAACATGACCGACGGCCGGGCGTACGCGTTCGCCTTCGACGACGTCGGCGGATTCGAGTCGCTGGTGCACGACGGCGACCCCCGTTCGGCCGGACTGATCCTCAGCCCGTTCACCGGCGGTGGCGGCGGCACCCCGGCCACCGGGGTGCCAGTGGTCAGCAACTGGAACAACAAGTGCATCGACGTGCCGAGCTCCACCTTCGTCGACCGCGCGCCGCTGCAGATGTGGAACTGCAACAACACCAACGCGCAGAAGTGGACGTTCAGCGGCACGGCGCTCAAGAGCCAGAACAACAAGTGCATGGACATCGACGCCGGGTCCACCGCGAACGGGGCGGCGGTGCAGCTCTACACCTGCAACGGCACCGGCGCGCAGCAGTTCACCCTGAACGCGGCCGGAGACCTGGTCAACCTCCAGGCCGGCAAGTGCGTCGACATCAAGGACTGGAACGGCGGCGACGGCGCGAGGCTCCAGCTCTGGGACTGCGGGGGCACGGCCAACCAGAAGTGGCGCAAGGGCTGACCGGTCTCGCACCGAGGCGTCCATCGACGTTCATCCAGCAGATCGATGTGCGTAAGCTCCGCCCGGTCAGATCTGGGGAACCTACCGAGGAGGTTCCATGGATCGTCGAGCCATGCTGCGGGCCACTGTCGTCGGTGCGGGCGCTGTCGCGCTGCCGTTCACCGCGTGGTCGGCGGCGTACGGGGCCCCGGCGCAGAACGCGGCGGGGCCCTACGGCGGGCTCCAGCCCGCCGACGCCAACGGCATCCAGTTGCCGTCCGGCTTCACCAGCTCGATCGTCGCGCGATCCCGTCGGACGGTGCCGGGGACGTCGTACACCTGGCACGACGCTCCGGACGGTGGCGCCGTGTTCCCGAACGGCAGCGGCTGGATCTACGTGTCGAACTCCGAGGTGTCAGCCGGGGCGGGCGGCGGTGCCTCACGCCTCGTCTTCGACTCCAGCGGTGCCGTGATCGGGGCGTCGCGGATCCTCTCCGGCACCAACAACAACTGCGCCGGCGGGAAGACGCCGTGGAACACCTGGCTCTCCTGCGAGGAGGTGTCCCTGGGCCGGGTCTTCGAGACGTACCCCCTCGGCGGGACCGCCGTGGCGCGTCCCGCGCTGGGCCGGTTCAAGCACGAGGCGGCCGCGGCGGACCCGGTCCGCCGGGTCGTCTACCTGACCGAGGACGAGACCGACGGGAAGTTCTACCGGTTCGTGCCGGCCACCTGGGGCGACCTCTCCGCCGGCACCCTCCAGGTCTTCCGCGCCGGCACGGCGACCTCCGGCACGTTCACCTGGGCCACGGTGCCCGATCCGGACGGCTCGCCCACCCCGACCCGGCAGCAGGTGTCCGGCGCGAAGACGTTCAACGGTGGCGAGGGCTGTCACTACGCGGATGACACCGTCTGGTTCACCACGAAGGGCGACAACCGGGTGTGGCAGGTCAACCTGGCTGCCGGCACGTACGAGCTCGCCTACGACGACAACCTGGTCAGTCCGGGCACCCCTCCGCTGACCGGGGTCGACAACATCACCGGGTCCACTGCCGGTGACCTGTACGTCGCCGAGGACGGCGGGAACATGGAGATCTGCATGATCACGCCGGACGACAAGATCTCGGTCTTCCTGCGGATCACCGGACAGAGCGGTTCGGAGATCACCGGGCCGGCGTTCACCCCGGCGGGGGACCGGCTGTACTTCTCGTCGCAACGGGGCACGACCGGCTCGTCCTCCGGCGGCATCACCTACTGCGTCACCGGGCCGTTCCGCCGATGACCGGCTCCCCGCCCCGCCGGCAGTGACCCCACGGCGAAGGACGCCCGGTCTCCACCGGGTGTCCTCCGCCGGCGCGCCTCACCCGGACGCGCCGGGACGACGTCTCGGCGCCGGGATGTGAAACGGGCGACTCCGCCGGCCGTCACGGCACGTGGCCGGTTCCTGGCGCATTGACATCGGCGCTCCGGCCACAGCAGACTGTCGCGACAACTGAACCACCGCGTGTACGTGCGGGGGAAGACCGGTCGAAATCCGGCGCTGGCCCGCAACGGTAGGCCGCCCAGGGAACTGCGGCGGCGAGCCCGAATACCCGTCGTACGCGTGTATCCGCTCCCCACCCGTCGTGGCCCACGGGTCGGAGTCCCGGTCGACGCGGCGTTGCCGCGGTCGTCCGGGCTTTCGACGACCGCCGGGCCGGAAAGGCGCTTCCGATGGTCGTCCGCCGAAGCCGGCACCGCCTGCTCGCGCTCCTCTGCGGCGTACTCGCCGCCCTCACCCTCACCACACCCGCCGTCGCCGCCCCCGAGCGCGCCGCCCTCACCCGCCCGGAGGCCGCCGGCGGCTGGCTCGCCCGGCAACTCGTCGACGGCGAGCGCTTCGAGGCGGTCTTCGACGGTGTCGCCTACCCCGACCAGGGGCTGACCCTCGACGCCGTGTTCGCCTTCGCCGCCGCCGGCGTGGCCGACGACCACGGCGCCGACGCGCTGGCCTGGGTCACCCGGCCGGACATCCGCGACGGCTACCTCGGTGACGGTGTCTCCGAGGCGTACGCGGGCGCGACCGCCAAGCTCGCCCTCGCCGTGCAGGTGCGCGGGGGTGACCCGGCCGACGTCGGCGGGGTGGACCTGCTCGCCCGGCTGCGTTCGCTCCAGACGCCGGCCGGCCGGTTCAGCGACCGGTCCGCGTACGGCGACTACAGCAACGCGTTCAGCCAGTCCTTCGCGCTGCTGGCGCTGGACCGTACGGCGGCCGGGGCGCCTCCGGCGGCGGCCGCGTGGCTGGCCGGCACCCGGTGTCCGGACGGCGGCTACCCGCTGCTGCCCGCGCAACCGGTCTGCACGTCCGACGTGGACGCCACCGCGCTCGTGACGCAGGCGCTGCGCGCCGCGGACCGTCCGGCCGACGCCGCCGCCGGGCTGCGCTGGCTGGTGTCCGTTCAGCGTGCCGACGGCGGCTTCACCAACGCGGCCGGCACACCGAACGCCAACAGCACCGGCCTCGCCGCGCAGGCCCTGCGCGACGGTCACCGGCTGCCGGCCTGGGCGCGGGCCCGCGCGTTCCTCGCCGGACTCCAGGTCGGCTGCGCCGGGGCGCCCGCCGACCGGGGCGCTGTCGACTTCGACGGTGGCGGCTTCGACCCGGCCACCGCGCCCCGGGCCACCGCCCAGGCCGTCCTCGGTCTCACCGGGATCGGGTACGCCCGTCTGTCCGCCGCCGGTGCCGACCCCGGCGCACCGGCGCTCGCCTGCCCGTGAACCCCTTCGCCGCTCACCCGATCACAGGAGGACCCGTGTTCCGTCACCGTTCCACAGCCCGCACCTGGCTGGCCGGCCTGCTGGCCGCCGTCGTGGCCGGCGTCGCGCTTACCGCAGTCGAACCCGCACCCCGGGCGGCGCACGCCGCCGCCTGCGCCGGCACCTCGGGAGTCACTGTGGTCGTCGACTTCGCCGCGCTCGGCGGTGGCGTCCAGGTCGCCTGTGCGCCGGGCGATCCGGCCACCGGCCTGGCCGCGCTCCAGGCCGCCGGCTTCACCGTCACCGGCACCGCCCGCTGGGGCCTGGCCTTCGTCTGCCGGATCAACGGCAAGCCCACCGCCGCGACCGAGCCGTGCGTCAACACCCCGCCGGCCACGGCGTACTGGTCGTACTGGCATGCGTCCAGCGGCGGTGCCTGGTCCTACAGCACGTCGGGGGCGACCGGCTACAACCCCGCGCCGGGCAGCGTCGAGGGCTGGTCCTTCGGCGCCGGCGCCCCGCCGAGCATCGCCGCTCCCTGAACCGTCTGCTGCGAACGGTGTGACCGGCGGCGCACCGGGTGCCGGCAACTGCTCTGGCGTCGTCGCGCGCCCTAGCGGTACGGTGGCGGCACCCGGTGCGCCGGGCACACAACTGCATACGTCCCGTGCGGGGGGAAGCCGGTTCGAAGCCGGCGCTGACCCGCAACCGTGAGCGAGAGTCCCCCTTTCGCGAGCCGGAATGCCCCGCCCGGGACGAGCGGCTTCCACTGTCGAGGTCTACAGGGTGAAGTCCGGACCGCCGAGGTCCGACCACCCCGCCCACCGCAGCACGCGGAGCGGGGTGTCCGTTTCTCGGGGTGCTTTCCGGAGGTTTCACCGACCGCTCTGCGAAAGGCACCCTTGATGCCCCTGTCCCGGCGTCTCACCACCGGTCTCGGTATGGCCACGGTGACGGCTCTCGCCGCGATCACCGTCACCCCGCCGGCCGTTGTCGCGGCACCCGCCCCGGCCCACGTCACCGCCGCCCGCGACGCCGCGTCCTGGCTGGCCGGCGAGTTCACCGACGGTTCGCTTCCCGGCCCGTTCACCCCCGAGGACTGGGGGCTGACCATCGACGGACTGGTCGCGTTGTCCGCCACCGGCGTCGACGCGCTGGCCCGGCAGGCGGCGACCGCGCAGGTCGCCAGACACGTACGCTCCTACAACAGCTATGACGACTGGGGCATCGAGGGCTTCACCGACGGCGGTGCCACCGCCAAACTGCTCTACGCCGCGGCCGCCGCCGACGCGGACCCCACCGACTTCGGCGGCTACGACCTGCGGGCGGAGACGCTGTCGCTGATCGCCACGGCCGACGCCGGGCACCAGCGGGGGCGGATCACCAGCCGTACCACCGCCGACAGCGGCCCGGACGCCAGCAACACCTTCGACCAGTCCTTCGCCGTGCTCGGCCTGGTCCGCAGTGGCGACCTGCCGCAGGACACCGTGGACTTCCTGATCCGGCAGCAGTGCGCGGCGGGTGGCTTCCGGCTCTACCCGGACGCCGCCGACGGGCCGTCGCCGTCCTGCGACGACCAGCCCGGCGCCACCCTCGACGTCGACTCGACAGCGATGGCCGTGCAGGCGTTGCTGGCCGCCGCCGAGGACGGCGCCACCGGCGCCGGCGACGCCGCCCGCAAGGGCGCCGACTGGCTGGTCACCCAGCAGCACGCCGACGGCTCCTTCGGCGGCTCCGGACCGACCACCGGCGCGAACTCCAACAGCACCGGCCTGGCCGGGCAGGCGCTCGCCGCCGCCGGCCGCGACGACGAGGCCGCCCGCGCGGCGAAGGCTCTGGCCGCGCTGCAGCTCACCGCGGGCGACGGCGGGGCGGCCGCCGCCGACGCCGGCGCGATCGCCTACAACACCGACGGG
Organism: Micromonospora sp. AB353; assembly: GCF_049538395.1. NCBI lineage: Bacteria > Bacillati > Actinomycetota > Actinomycetes > Micromonosporales > Micromonosporaceae > Micromonospora > Micromonospora sp. AB353. The sequence continues at coordinate 15,922 of NZ_JBMVFV010000018.1, forward strand.
TTCACGGCCGCCGCCGCGGCCGGGATCACCGAGACCGACCGGGACCAGTGGCGCCGGGCCACCGCGCAGGCCCTGCTCGGGCTGGCCCAGGTCCCGCTGGGCCGGATCGGCCTCGACCCGCCGCCCACGTCGCATCCCAACCCGACCGGTACGGCCTCGCCCACCGTGCCGTCCACGCCCACCGCGTCTCCCACGCGCACCACGTCGCCTCCGCCGACCGGCACCGCCGGGCCGACGCCGAGCGTGACCAGCCCTCCGGCGACATCCGCGCCCACGACCGCGGCGCCGCCGACCACCGCCGCTCCGCCGAGCACGACCCCGGCCGCATCAGGGCTGGGCGGCCTGCCGACGACCGGCGCGGCGATCGGCAGCTACCTGCTGGTCGCGCTGCTGCTGATCGGTGGCGGAGTGACACTGCTCGTGCTCGGCCGACGGCGGGCGGGATGAGCCTCCGCGCCGCCCGCGGCGCGCTGGCCGTCGCCCTGGTCACCGCCTGCACCACGATCGGGCCGGGCAGTCCTGCGGTGGCCGCCGGGTCGGCCGGCTACTGCCCGGACGCCTCCGGGGTGACCGTCGTGGTGGACTTCCACGAACTCGGCGGCGGAACGGTGGTGCGGTGCGCGCCGGGCACCCAGGCCACCGGCCTCGCGGCGCTCAAGAACGCGGGCTTCCCGATCACCGGAACCCTGCGCTGGGGCGAGGGGTTCATCTGCCGGATCGACGGCAAGCCGTCGGCCGCGACGGAGAAGTGCGTCGACACCCCACCTGCGAGCGCCTACTGGTCGTACTGGCACGCGCCGGACGGCGGCAGCTGGACGTACAGCGACAAGGGTGTGCTCAACCGCAAGCCGGCGGCGGGCAGCTTCGAGGGCTGGTCGTTCTCCCTCAACCGCAACGCGAATGACGCGCCTCGTCCCGGCGTCGCGCCGAAACGCCCCGCTCCACCGCCCCCTCCATCGCCCCCGCCGCCGCCCACCGGCGGCGGGCCGGCGGCGCCACCACCGGCCGGAGGAACCGCCGCACCGCCGCCGGTCGCCGGTGGCCGGCCCGGCGAGCCCACCCGTCCGGCCGGCACCTCCGGACCACCGGCCTCCGTCAGCCCACCGGCCTCCGCCGGCACGTCACCGACGGCCGGTACGCCGACCCTGACGGCGACGCCGGGTGCCGCCACCGGCACGGCACCGCAGGGCTCCTCCGACGGGCCGGTGGTGACGGATGTCGCCGCGTCCCATGACGACGACGGCCTGCCGCTGGGCACGATCGCCGGGGTGCTGCTGCTCGCCGTGCTCGCCACCGGCGCGCTGGTCGCGGCCCGACGACGGCGTGCCGCCGACCCGGATGACTGACGCCACGGTCACCGGGTCGCGGACGGCTGACGCCGGCCGGCTGCCGGGCCGGTGGCCGGTGTGGTGGCTGCCCCGGGGGCTGCACCCGGGCGCATGGTGGCTGTGGGCGCTCGGCCTGGCCACCGCGGCCAGCCACACCACGAATCCGCTGCCGCTGGCCCTGCTCGTCGCCGTCGCCGGTCTGGTGGTGGTGCGCCGCCGGGGCGACGCGCCGTGGGCGTTGGCGTTCCGCATGTACGTCTGGCTCGGCGCGGTGATCGTCACGATGCGGGTGGTGTTCCGGATCGTGTTCGGCGGCGGCCAGGGCGACCACATCCTGGTCCGGCTGCCGGAGATCCCGCTGCCCGAGTGGGCGGCCGGCATCCGCCTGTTCGGACCGGTCGCCGTCGAGCAGATCCTCGGCGGCTTCTACGACGGGCTACGGCTGGCCACGATGCTGATCTGCCTCGGCGCGGCGAACGCCCTGGCCAACCCGAAACGGCTGCTCAAGGCCGTACCCGGAGCGCTGTACGCGGTCGGTACCGCCATCGTGGTCGCGTTGTCGGTCGCCCCGCAGCTGGTGGAGAGCGTGCTCCGGGTGCGCCGGGCCCGGCGGCTGCGCGGCGCGTCCGGCCGGGGGATGCGGGCGCTGCGCGGTATCGCCCTGCCGGTGCTGGCCGACGCGTTGGACCGGTCCCTGGCCCTCGCGGCGGCGATGGACTCCCGTGGTTACGGCCGCGCCGCGGCGGTGCCCGCCGGGCAGCGAACCGTCACCGGCGCGCTCGTACTCGGCGGCCTGGTCGGCGTGTGTGCCGGCACCTACGGGCTGCTCGACACCGCCGCACCCGGCTACCTGGGGCTGCCGATGCTCCTGGCCGGACTGACCGCCGCCGTGGTCGGCATGCTGCTGGCCGGCCGCCGGGTCCGCCGCAGCCGCTACCGACCGGACCGCTGGCGCCCGGCCGAGCTGCTCGTGGCCGCCTGCGGGGTGGCCGCCGCGGCGCTGACCATGCTCGCCGGCTCGGTGGACCCGGAACTGCTCTACCCACCGGTCAGCCCGCTCACCTGGCCCCAGCTGACCCCGCTGACGGTTCTCGCCGTCGGCGTCGCGGCGGCACCCACCTGGCTGGCGCCGCCACCACCGCCGGCGGCACGTGCCGGCCGCCCGCCGGCGGTGGACCGGCCGACCCCCGTCACGGACATACCGGCAGACGGAGAGCGCGCCGCGACGGCGACGACACCGGGAGACCGTCCATGATCACTTTCGACCGGGTCACCGTCCACTACGCCGAGGGCGGCCCGCCACCGCTGCGGGACGTGACGCTCCGCGTCGAGGAGGGCGAACTCTGCCTGGTCGCGGGCCGTACCGGTGCCGGAAAGTCGACGCTGCTGCGGGCCATCAACGGTCTCGTCCCACACTTCACCGGCGGCACCCTGCACGGCGCCGTCACCATCGACGGCAGGGACACCCGCACGCACCCGCCGCGCGACCTCGCCGACGTCGTCGGCGTGGTCGGCCAGGATCCGCTGGCCGGCTTCGTCACCGACACCGTCGAGGAGGAACTGGCGTACGGGATGGAGCAGCTCGCCCTGTCACCCGCGGTGATGCGCAAGCGGGTGGAGGAGACGCTGGACCTGCTCGGCATCGCCGACCTGCGCGACCGGCCTCTGCGGACGCTGTCCGGCGGGCAGCAACAGCGCGTCGCCATCGGCGCGGTGCTCACCGCGCACCCCCGGGTGCTGGTGCTCGACGAACCCACCTCCGCCCTGGACCCCACCGCCGCGGAGGACGTGCTCGCCACCGTCACCCGGCTGGTACACGACCTCGGAGTGACGGTGGTCCTGGCCGAGCACCGGCTGGAACGCGTCCTGCAGTACGCCGACCGGCTGCTGTACCTGCCCGGCGACGGCCGCGTCCACGACGGGACACCGGCGACCGCGCTGACCCACATCGACATCGCGCCACCCCTGATCGAGCTGGGCCGCCTCGCCGGCTGGACACCGCTGCCGCTGTCGGTCCGCGACGCCCGCCGACGAGCGTCCGGCCTCCGGCACCGGCTCGCCGGCGTGGCGCCGCCGCCGGTCCCGGCGGGCGCGGACACCGGTCCCACGCTGACCGCGCGGAAGATCGTCGTACGGTATCCGGGGACCGTCGCGGTGGCCGGCGTCGACCTCGATCTGCGCGCCGGCCGGGTCGTCGCGTTGATGGGCCGCAACGGATCCGGCAAGTCCAGCCTGCTCTGGGCGGTGCAGGGCAGCGGCCCCCGCCACGGCGGCACCGTCGCCGTGACCGGGCCGGAGGGCACCGTCGACCCGAAGGCCCTGCCGGCCGGGCAGGCCCGCCGGCACGTCGGCCTCGTCCCGCAGAACTCCGGCGACCTGCTCTACCTGGAGACCGTCGACGCGGAGTGCGCCCAGGCCGACCGGGAGACCGGCGTCCCGGCCGGCACCTGCCGGGCGTTGGTGGACCAGATCGTCCCCGGACTGCCCGGTGACCGCCACCCCCGGGACCTGTCCGAGGGACAGCGGCTCGCCCTCGCGCTCGCCGTGCAGCTCACCGCCGCTCCGCCGGTGGTCCTGCTCGACGAGCCGACCCGCGGCCTGGACTACCACGCCAAGCGGCAGTTCACCGCCGTCGTCCGGATGCTGGCCGGCAGCGGCCGGGCCGTGGTGGTCGCCACCCACGACGTCGAACTCGTCGCCACCCTCGCCGACCGGGTGATCGTGATGGCCGAAGGGGAGATCGTCTCCGACGGCACCACCGCAGAGGTCATGCTCGCCTCGCCGGCGTTCGCGCCGCAGGTGGCCAAGATCCTCGCCCCGGCACCCTGGCTGACAGTGGAACAGGTCGCCGCCGCGCTCACCTCCACCAGGGCGCCGGCGTGAGCGTCCTGCGGGTCGCCCCGCGTACCGCTGTGGTGCTGACCCTCGCGTCGGCTGCTGCGCTGGCCACCTTCACCTGGCCGTTCTTCGTCCCCGCCCACCCGGAGACCACCGCCCGTACCGGCGAGGCGCCGCTGGTCTTCATCGTCATGCTGCCGGTACTCGTGGCACTCGTCCTCGCCGAACTCACCTCCGGCGGCATCGACAGCAAAGCCCTGGCGATGCTCGGCGTGCTCGCGGCCGTCAACGCCGCCCTGCGCCCCCTGGGCGCGGGGACGGCGGGCATCGAGACGGTGTTCTTCCTGCTCGTCCTCGCCGGCCGGGTCTTCGGGCCCGGGTTCGGGTTCCTGCTCGGCGCCACGTCGCTGTTCGCCTCCGCCCTGCTCACCGCAGGTGTCGGGCCGTGGCTGCCGTTCCAGATGCTCTGCGCCTCCTGGATCGGCCTCGGCGCCGGCCTGCTCCCGGCCCGGCTGCGCGGCCGCGCCGAGGTCGCCGTCCTGGCCGGGTACGGGGTGCTCGCCGCCTACGGCTACGGCCTGCTGATGAACCTGTGGTTCTGGCCGTTCAGCGTCGGCGCGGACACCCAGCTGTCCTACGTCGCCGGCGCCCCCGTCCTGGAGAACCTGCACCGCCTCGCCCTGTTCACCGCCGTCACCTCCACCTTCGGCTGGGACACCGGCCGCGCGATCACCACCGCCGTGGCGATCGTCCTCGCCGGTCCGGCCGTCCTCGCCGCGCTGCGCCGCGCCGTCCGGAGGGCCGCGTTCGGCGCGCCGGTCACCTTCGCCGCGGCTTCAGACCCGCCCGCGCCCCGGGCGGATGGGGATGACGCGACCGTGCCCGGCATCCCGCAGTCCTCCTCGTCGGCGACGGAGGGAAATAGCGCGCCGCGGACTTCGCGACCACCAGGCGCACCCGGTCAAGCCGAGATCTGATGCGCCCAATGGGTTGGCGTCGGTCATCGCGATGATCGCCGTTTCGCGTAAGGTTCTCACATGCAACCGAGGGCGTTCGAGCAGCACATCGCCGTGTTCGGGGAGAGCGGTAGCGGAAAGACCGTCCTGCTCTCGTCGTTCTACGGTGGCACGCAGGAGCCGCAATATCTGAAGAGAAGCCTCTTCCACGTCCTGGCGGAAGACATCGGCCAGGGTAACCGGCTGCACAAGAACTACCTCGGCATGAAGGACGAGGGAACGCTGCCGCTCACCACACGCTTCGCCGCCACGTCGTACGCCTTCAAAGTGCAGATGAAGGACGGATCAGATCCCGCGGCGGCGAAGTCCCGGCCGTTCGACGTGCTGCGGGTGGTATGGCACGACTATCCGGGGGAGTGGTTCGAGCAGTCCGTGCAGAGTCCGGAGGAGGCTCAGCGCCGCGCCGACACCTTCCGGTCCCTACTGAGCTCGGACGTCGCCCTGCTGCTGGTGGATGGCCAGAAGCTGCTCGACAACGCGGGCGAGGAGGACCGGTACCTCAAGTCTCTGTTCAGCAATCTCCGAAATGGCATCCTGTCGCTACGGGACGAGCTGATCGAGGACGGCAAGCCGCTTGCCCAGTTCCCCCGGATCTGGGTGATGGCGCTGTCGAAGGCCGACCTCCTTCCGGACATGGACGTGTACAGGTTCCGTGATCTGCTCGTGGCCAAGGCATGCGACGAGCTCGAGCAGTTGCGCGAGGCGATCGCCGGGCTGGTGGAGGGTCGCGAGGCGCTGTCGGTGGGCGAGGATTTCGTGCTGCTCTCGTCGGCGAAGTTCGAGCCGGGCAGGATCACGGTGGCCGAGCGCGTCGGGTTAGATCTGATCTTGCCGCTGGCAGCCGTCCTGCCGTTCGAGCGTCATCACCGGTGGCACGAGTTGACACAGCTTCCGGCACGCCTGTTCGAGGGCCTTCTCGGTCGTGCCGACGATCTGGCACTCGCGTTGCTGGCCAAGACCAAACTGCCCGGCCCGCTCGGTCTGCTGATGAATATCGTCGGTCCGGACCTCGTCAGCAACGCGGCGAAACTGGCGGGGGACAAGCTGAGGGCCGTCAATGCCGAGGCGCTGTCCAAGAAGGAGTTCCTCTCGGCCACACTGACCGGTTTCCGGATAGACCTGGAGAAGGGCGAGGAGAACCAGATCCTGCTCCGGAGTGTGCGATGAGCCTCATTTGGGCCACCCGCGGCCGAGTGTGGGGCTTCCGTTTCCTGCTCACCGGCGGGTTCCCGGACCCTCTTCCGGAGTACGAAGCCGCTTTCGCGGGTGCTGGCGACGCGCCGGAGATCTGCCACGCCGTCGGGGGCAGGGTGGCGTTGCGCATCGCGGATCCGCTGGGGCGTCAGGACCAGTCGGGTCGGCTGATTCCGCACGAGTTCGTCATCTGCGGGCCGCAGGCCGCGGAGATTCGCTCGGTGGCGGACGGCCTCGCGTTGGTGTGGCCGCAGGTGGCTGGGGAGTTCGAGCGAGTGTGGGAGTTGCCTCGGCCGCCTGTCTGAAACCGTTTGCGGGCCTCTCGGTCGCGCCGGAGCTCAGCGATGTCGGCGTCATGCGCCTGCGGGCTCGGGTCGACGTCGTGATCCATTGACGCGCATGGTTCTCCAGCGGATCGCCGCCGGCCTCCTGCTGCTGATCGGGCTTCTTACACCTTTCTGTTCCTCGACGAACTCTCCGAACCGGCCGAGTCGGCGGTCGCGATCGGGGGCGCGGCGTGCCTGCTGGCAGGGGTGTGGCTGTGGTGGCGCAAGCCGGCGGACCGGCCGTCCGCGCCGTCGACCGGCGACGGTGAGGGTTCGTGACAGGGGGCGGCAAAGGGGCCGGCGTGCTCGGCGGGCGGTCCCGGCTCAGGCGTCGGATACTGAGCCGATGACCAACCCCGACCTCGATCCCGAGGTGTACCCGCCGATCGACCCCCGCGAGGACGTGCCGGACGACCCCGGCGAACTCCTCCCGGACACGCCGGGCGAGCTGCCCGAGGCGCCGGTCGAGCCGATGCCCGACGACGGGGAGCCCGGGGGCGTACCCGAACCGGCCTGACCGGCCGGCGCCGGGGCACCCAACTGATCGACGATGATGGATAATCCTGTGGTGACCGGCGCGCCGACCGCAGGGGAGACCGGATGAGGATCGTCGACGCCCGGGTGATCGTGACCTGCCCCGGCCGCAACTTCGTGACCCTGAAGGTCGTCACCGACGCCGGCGTCACCGGCGTCGGCGACGCCACCCTCAACGGCCGGGAACTCGCAGTCGCGTCCTACCTGCGCGACCACGTCGTGCCGCTGCTGATCGGGCGCGACCCGGCCCGGATCGAGGACACCTGGCAGTACCTCTACCAGGGGTCGTACTGGCGGCGCGGACCGGTCACGATGAGCGCCGTCGCCGCCGTGGACACCGCGCTGTGGGACATCAAGGGCAAGGTCGCCGGGCTGCCGGTCTACCAGTTGCTCGGCGGCCGGTCCCGTGAGGGCGTGACCGTTTACGGGCACGCGAACGGCGAGACCGTCGACGAGGTGCTGACCGAGGTCGCCCGCTTCGTCGACCTCGGCTACCGCGCGGTGCGGGTGCAGTGCGGCGTGCCCGGCCTGCCCCGGACGTACGGCGTCAGCGCCGACAAGATGTTCTACGAGCCCGCCGACGCCGCGCTGCCGAGCGAGACGACCTGGTCCACCGAGGCCTACCTGGCCCACGTGCCGGGCGTGTTCGCCCGGGTCCGCGAGGAGTTCGGGCCCACCCTCCGGCTGCTGCACGACGTGCACCACCGGCTCACCCCGATCGAGGCGGCGCGGCTCGGTAGGAGCCTGGAGCCGTACGCGCTGACCTGGATGGAGGATCCCGTCCCGGCGGACCTGCAGGAGGGCTTCCGGCTCATCCGCTCGCACACCACCACGCCGATCGCCGTCGGCGAGGTCTTCAGCAGCATCTGGGACGCCGCCCAGCTCATCCGGGAACAGCTCATCGACTACGTGCGCACCACTGTGGTCCACGCCGGCGGGATCACCCACCTGCGACGCATCTTCGACCTCGCCGCGCTGCACCACGTCCGCAGCGGCTCGCACGGAGCCACCGACCTGTCCCCGGTCTGCATGGCCGCCGCGCTGCACCTGGACCTCGCCATCCCCAACTTCGGTCTGCAGGAGTACATGCGGCACACCGAGCAGACGGACGAGGTGTTCCCGCACGGCTACCACTACGACGGCGGCTACCTGCATCCGGCCGAGACTCCGGGGCTCGGTGTGGACATCGACGAGCAGGCCGCGGCCCGCTACCCGTACGCGCCGGCCTACCTGCCGGTGAACCGGCTGACGGACGGCACCGTGCACCCCTGGTGACCGCGCCGGTCTAGTGGATGCGGCGACCGTGCGCGTCCGGCACCCCGGACTTGCGGAAGAAGTAGGTGTTGATCTGGTCCCGCCACTCCACCGCGCTGCGGAGCTGTTCGTCGAGGCGCTCGGCCACCCGGTCGTGGACGGCCGGGTCGACCGCCCCGGCGACGAGCCGCCACCGTTCCCGCATCGCCGCCACCTCCTCGACCCCGGCGAAGTGCGTGTCGTAGATGTGCTGGATCACGGTACGGCCGCTGTGCAGCACGTGCCGGTACGGGACGTGGTGGAAGAACAACAGCAGTTCGTCCGGGCAGCGCTCGCGTGACTCGTACACTTCTGCCCACGGCGGCGGGTACTGGCCGGTGAAGCCGGTCCCGGTCGCCCGGGTCCGGTCCACCCCGACGCCGTCACGGTCGGCGAAGTGGTACGTGCCCCACGGCGTGTACTCGTAGCCGTCCACGTCCGGCCCGTAGTGGTGACCGGGCCGCACCATGAACCCGACGCCGAGCGGGGCGGTGTAGCGCTCGTAGGTGCGCCAGGAATCGTCCATGATCGCGTGCATCGTCCGCCGCACCGCTTCCGGATCGCCGGTGGTGACCGGCAGCCAGGTCAGGTCGATCCACTCGTCGAGGATCGCGCCGGGATCCAGCAGCGGATCCCAGGCGAGCCGGCCGAAGGCGTACAGGTTCGCCTGGGCCAGCGGGTGCCCGGTCCAGAACCTGTCGTCGCCCACGTTGGACACGGCGACCAGGCCGCCGCCGGTGCCCGCCCGGCCGGCCGCCACGTCGGCGATCGTGCCGCCGGCCTCGCCCCACGGCCGGAACCGCAGCACCTCGCTCCACCAGGGCGCGAGGTAGCAGACGTGCCGCTGCTGGCCGGTGTACTCCTGCGTCGCCTGCACCTCCACCGCCAGCCGGGTCGCAGGCATCGCGGTGAGCACCGGGGACACCGGTTCGCGTGGCTGGAAGTCGATCGGGCCGAACTTCACCTGGAGGATCACGTTGTCGGCGAACCGTCCGTCCAGCGGCGCGAAGTGGTCGTAGGCGGCCCGCGCCCGGTCCGTCGACCGGTCCCGCCAGTCCTGGTGGTGGTCGTAGACGAACGCCCGCCAGCGCACCACGCCTCCGTGCGGGGCGAGCGCCTCGGCGAGCAGGTTCGCGCCGTCGGCGTGGTCGCGCCCGTACGCGAACGGGCCGGGCCGGCCCTCGGAGTCGGCCTTCACCAGGTACCCGCCGAAGTCGGGGATCCGCCGGTAGACCCGGCGGGTGGCGGCGGCCCACCAGGCCCGTACCCGTTCGTCCAGCGGATCGGCGGTGGGCAGGCCGCCGAGGACCACCGGGGCGGCGAAGGTCACCGCCAGATGCACCCGGATGCCGTACGGGCGGAGCACCTCGGCGATCTCCGCGACGTCGCCGAGCCGGTCGGTCAGCAGCCGCGCTTCGGTGTCGTGCACGTTGACGTTGTTCACGCAGATCGCGTTGACGCCGCAGGCGGCGAGCAGGCGGGCGTAGTCGCGGAGCCGGGCGGGCTCGCGCCGGGCGGCGCCGTCGCACCAGAACAGGGAGCCGCCGGCGTAGCCCCGCTCGACCTGGCCCGACACCGGGTGTACGGCCACGTTGTCCCAGTGGTCGAGCATCCGCCGGTCCAGTGCCGGTCGGTGCCGCCGCGCCGGCAGATCGTCGTCGAAGGCCGCCGCGCCGAGCCGGACCGCGTGGAACATCCCGTACAGCAGGCCGGCCGGCGCGTCGGCCAGGACCACTGTCACGCCGTCCACCCGCGTCAGCAGGTACCCCTCGTCGCCGAGGGAGCCGTCCCCGGTGCCGTTCACCGCCGGTGTCGCGCCGAGCCGGGCCGTCTCGGCTGCCGCGTTCGGCACCGGACCGGCCCCGCGCAGGGCCAGCACCAGGTCGGCGTCGACGGGCCACGGTGGACCGTGCCAGAGCCGTCCGCCGTACCGGGTGCAGGCCCGGCTCACCTCGTCGAGGACGGTGTCGACCAGCAGGCCGTCGCCGTGCACCAGCACCCCGCGCGAGCCGAGTTCGCGGAACGCCGCTGGTGGGAGCCAGGCGGCGTGCCAGGCCGACTCGCCGGCGTCGGCGGACGCCCGGCCGGTGACCGGAACGCTCATGCGGTGAACTCCGCCCGGATCTCGTCGATCATGGGGTCGCCGATCCGCAGCAGCGCCAGCACCAGGAGTGCGGCGAGCAGGGCGAGTACCGCCTCGGAGAACACCGCGGTGACGCCGGCGGCGGCGGCCAGCAGCAGGACGTTGCCGGCCGTGACGCCCGGCTTGCGCGCCACGTAGTAGACGGCGAGCCGGAGCACGTCGCGGGTGCGGAAGGTGAACAGGGAGACGATCACCAGCGCGTTGACCCCGACCAGGACCACCCCCGCCCCGACCACGACGAGCGGCACTGCCCACCAGCCGGGGACGGCGGCGGCGGGCAGGTTCGCCAGGTTGACAGCGATGACGGCCAGCCACAGCAGCGTCGGCGCCCAGACGCGCAGCACGCCCGGCAGGTTGGCCCGGTACGCCCGGCCGAACGTGGCGGCGGGACGGAGATCGGTCAGGTCGGGGCGTTGGTGCCGCAGCGTGTACAGCGCGGCCGAGACGGCCGGACCGAGTGGCAGCGCGGCGGCGGCGACCAGCGGGAGGTTGCTGCTGTCGCGGTCGAGCAGCACGAGCACGGCCAGGCCGGGCAGCACGCTCACCAGGAGCAGCAGTTCGACCACGAGCAGGGTGTGGACCCTTGCGGCGGCCCGCGACAACGGACCGTCGCCGAACTCCCGCAGCCCGCCGGCCGCGCCGGTCACCGCCGGTCCCCGGGTGGGTCGAGTAACCTGTCGTCCCACCACGGCGGGGTCTCGTCCACCACCGGAGTCAACTCGGCGAGCGTCACCTCGTGCCGGGCGAGGACGAGGTCGAGGTCGGCCCGCCCGGCCGCGACCGGCACTGCGCGATGGGTACGGGCCGGCTCGGCGGCCTCCCGCAACGCGTCGAGTTGCCGGGGCCGTGGCGAGTGCGGGCTGCCCATCTCCCGCCAGGCCGCGAAGGCGTTGCCGGCGTCCTCGCTCACCGACGAGCGGAACAGGAACGCCGACCCGGTGCCCGGCGGGCCGATCGGCACCGACAGCGACAGGGTGTGCCGCTCGGGTGCCGGCTCCCGGCCGGTGACGTCGACGGGGGCCCAGGCCAGCACCGCGACCCGGCCGTCGGGGTGCCGGGTGACGAGGTGGTCCGGTCCGCGCGCGAGCACCTCGTCGCCGAGCCGGGCCATGAACGCGTACAGGTGGTAGGTGGGTTTCTTGACCTGCCGGTGGGTGAGCAGGCCGAAGCCGCCGTGCAGCGGCGCGGTCGGCACCCCCTCCTCCTCGAACACGTCGCTGAAGGTCCAGTAGGAGAAGGAGTCGACCAGATCCCCGCCGCCGGCCAGCACCGGGGCGAGGTAGGCGGCGTGGAAGGCCGTGTCGTGGATCGGGTTGTCCGGCCGGTAGGAGGAGTTGAACTCGGTGATGTGCACCGGGAGGTCGGCCAGCGCGGTGCCGGCCAGGTGCCGGCGGGGCGCGGCGAACTGCTCCAGCAGCTCCGCGGCCGGTGCGAGGGTCTGCCGGGTGCCGAACGGCAGGTGCCGGGCCGGTCCGGAGGTGTAGGCGTGCCGGCTGACGAAGTCGACAGGCACGTCGCGGTCGGTGACGAACTCGGCGAACGGCTTCAGCCACTCGTCGGCGCCGGGGGACAGCGCCGGGCCGCCGACCTGGAGCGCCGCGTCGACGTCCTTGACGGCGTGCGCCGACACCTCGTACAGGCGGTGGTAGGCGTCCTGGTCGGCGCGCGCCCAGAACGCCGTCAGGTTGGGCTCGTTCCAGACCTCGATCGGCCAGCCGCGCACCTCGTCGAGGCCGTACCTGTCGACCAGGTGGGCCACCGTGGCGCGGACCAGGTCACCCCATTCGGTGTACGACCGGGGAGGCGTCACGTTGCCCCGCCACCAGAACACGGTCTGGTCGCCGGAGGCGAGCGCCGCGGGCATGAACCCCAGCTCCACGAAGGGCCGGATGCCCATCGCGAGGTAGGCGTCGACGACCTGGTCGACGTAGGTGAAGACGTGCCGCACCCGGCGCTCGCCCTGGTAGTCGTAGGGGCGGTGCACGCCGGCGCCGTCGCTGAGCAGCCCGTGCCCGCGGATGTGCCGGAAACCGATGTCCCGCTGCACCAGCGCCAGCGAGTCCTGATAGTCGCGTCGCAGGGCCAGGTCGAACCGGCCGGTGCCCACGCAGGTGCGCCAGGCGTCGGTCAGCCGGCCGGCCGGCCGGTCGGGGACGAGGAGCCGCGTCATCCGTGGTTCTTGCGGTACCGGTCGTACGCCTTGTTCACCAGGTCGGTGTAGGCCTGCGCGTTCTTGCCCCTCAGCTCCGAGACGTAGGCGTCCCACTCGCTCAGCGGCCGCTGGCCGAGGGCGAACTTCAGCGTGTTCTGGGTGACGTGGTCCTTCAGCGCGGTCGCCCACAGCGTCGTCTGCTCGCGCTCCTCATCACTGAGCGGCGCGGGTGGCGGAGTCACCCAGGGCGCGGCCTTGCGGGCGTTCATCTCCTTCTGGAACTCCAGTTCCTCGGGCGAGAAGAACGACTGCACCAGGTCGAGCTTGCCGCCGTAGGCGAAGACGCCGTTGTAGAAGCCGAAGTCCTTCTGCAGGTGCTTGCTGCCCTTGGGGTTGAGCCCGATGACGTTGACGTCCGGGGCGAGGCTGCGCTTGCCCGAGGCGTCAGTGGTGTACGTGGTTCCCTCGACGCCCCACTTGGCGAACTCCTGGCCGGCGTCGGAGTACCAGAGCCAGTCGACGAACTGCATCATGGCCACGAAGTTCTTGCCGTCGCGGGCCTTGCTGGAGATCATCACGCCGTTCTCCAGCCGGCTCGCCGGGTTGACCGGGCCGGCCGGTCCGATCGGGAAGAGGATCTTGCCGAGCCGGGCGTTCGGGTTGATCTTCGCGATGTCCGGGCGGTAGTCGTTCACCAGGGTCTGCGCGTTCGTGCTGATCACGAAGGACTTGCCGCTGGCGAGCTTCTGCCGGGCCTGGTCGTCGGTCTGGGTGAACGTCTCCGGGTCGAGCAGCCCCTCGGCGACCAGCTTGTGGAGGTACTCCACCACCTGCCGGTAGCCGTCCGAGGCGCCGGTGAAGACGTACTTCCCGGCCCCGGCGTCCCAGCTCGTCGGCTGGTAGTTCCAGCCGGCGCCGGGCAGCCCGTGCGCGAGCGCGAGCATGTTCAGCAGGTTGCCGGCCGGGTTGGGCTTGCCGAACCGGTCGGAGAAGGGGATGACGTCCGGGTGGGCCGCCTTCATCGCCTTGAGCATGGCGTACACCTCGTCCCAGGTGGTCGGGGACGGGATCTTCAACTGCTCCAGCACGTCGGTGCGCACGGCGAGGGTGTAGTCCTGCCAGGGCTTCTCGTGCAGGCCGGGCAGCAGGTAGAACTTGCCGTCCTCCTGCCGGAGCGTGTCCATCTCCGGCTGGAGTCCCCACTTCTCGATCTTGTCCTTGAAGTGCGGCATCAGGTCGAGGTAGTCGCTGACCGGCAGGATGGCGCCGGAGGAGACGTACGAGTTCTCCTGCGGGTGGTAGGTCTTCGGGATGATCAGCGGGGCGTCGCCGGAGCCGACCAGCACGCTGCGTTTCTGCTCGTAGTCGCTCAGCGGCACGGCGACCGGGTCCAGCTTGACGTTCGTCCGCCGGGCCAGCTCGGTCCAGAACAGCCACTCGGGCTTGAGCGGGTAGTTCGGGTGGTTGTTGTAGAGGATCGAGAACGTGACCGGCTCGGTGGCCTTGAACTGGTCACCGATGCCGTACTTCTCCATCGCGCCCGTACGGTTGCGGTCGAGGTCCTTCTTGTCCGGGGTGTCGTCGCCGCAACCCGCCAGGGCGACGACGGCGGCCGCGCCGCTGGCGAGCAGTACCTGGCGCCGGGACAGCTGGGCCATGGATTCTTCCTTCCGGTGGTGGGGGACGGTGCGGGTGCGGCTATCCCTTCACGGCGCCGAGCATGATCCCGGAGACGAAGTAGCGCTGGATGAAGGGATAGACGGCGAGGATCGGCAGGATCGTCAGCACGATGGTCACGGACTGGATGGTGGCGGCGGACTGGACGACGTCGCCGGCGCTGCCGAGGCCGCCGCCGGTCTGCGTGGCGTCCGTCGCGCCCGCGATGAGGTTGCGCAGGTAGACGGTCACCGGGAGCAGGTCCTGGCGGTCCATGTAGAGGAACGCGGCGAACCAGGAGTTCCAGAACGAGACGGCGTAGAACAGCACCATCGTGGCGACCATCGCCTTCGACAGCGGCAGGACGATCCGCAGCAGCGTGCCGTACGTGTTCAGCCCGTCGACGGCGGCGGCCTCCTCCAGTTCGACCGGCAGGCTCTCGAAGAACGCCTTCATCACCAGCAGGTTGAACACGTTTATGGCGTTGGGCAGGGCGATCGCCCACACGGTGTTCTTCAAGCCGAGGCTGGTGACCAGGACGTAGTTGGGGATCAGGCCGCCGGTGAAGAACATGGTGAACACGGCGATCCCGACCAGCGCGGTCCGGCCCCGCAGGTGCTTCTTCGACAGCACGTACGCGTAGCAGGTGGTCAGCACGACGGAGATGAGCGTGGCGACCACCGTGTAGAAGACGGTGTTGCGGTAGCTGATCCAGAACGTCGGGTCCGACGTCACCACGCGGTACGCGGTGAGGTTGAACCCGCGCGGCACCAGGTTCACCTCACCCGCGACGATGTACGCGTTGTCGCTGAGCGAGCGGGCCACGATGGTGAGGAACGGATACAGGGTCACCACCACGACGCCGGTCAGCACGACGGCGTTGACCACCTGGAAGACCCGGTAGCCCGCTGTCGGCCGGGGGCCACGCGGGCGGACCGCCGGCGCCCGGGTGCGGGCGCGCGTGCTCACCACAGGCTCGTCCCCACCGTGCGCCGGGAGATCGCGTTCGCCGACAGCACCAGCGTCAGCCCGATCACGGACTCGAACAGGCCGATCGCGGCGGCGTAGCTGAGGTTCCCGGAGACGATGCCCACCCGGTACAGGTAGGTCGAGATCACGTCCGCCGTCGGGTAGGTGAGGGGGTTGTACAGCAGCAGGATCTTCTCGAAGCCGACGGCCATGAAGGTGCCGATGTTGAGGATCAGCAGTGTCACCATCGTCGGCCGGATCCCCGGCAGCGTGACGTGCCAGGTCTGCCGCCACCGGTTGGCGCCGTCGATGCGGGCCGCCTCGTACAGGTCGCCGTCGACTGTGGTGAGCGCGGCGAGGTAGAGGATGGTGCCCCAGCCGACGGTCTGCCAGACCTCGGAGGAGACGTAGATCGTCCGGAACCATCCGGCCTGCTGCATGAACGAGACCGGCTCGCCGCCCACGGCGCGCACCATCTGGTTCACCGTGCCGTCCACCGACAGCAACTGGAGGACCATGGCGGCCACGATCACGATCGACAGGAAGTGCGGTAGGTAGGACACCGACTGGACGAACCGCTTGAGCGCGCGGTTGCGTACCTCGTTGAGCAGCAGCGCCAGCACGATCGGCAGCGGGAAGCAGAACAGCAGGGTCAGCGCGCCCAGCACGAGCGTGTTGGTGAACACGCTCCAGAAGGTCGGGTCGGTGAAGAACAGCCGGAAGTACCGCAGCCCGGTCCAGTACTCGCCGACGATGCTGCCGCCCGGCTGGAAGCGCCGGAACGCGATCACGTTGCCGAGCATCGGCAGGTAGCGGAACGTCAGGAAGAACAGCAGCGGCAGGACGGCGAGCGAGTAGAGCTGCCAGTCCCGGCGCAGGGCCCGCCGCCACGGCGTACGGCGACTGCGCGGGATCGGGGCTGCCAAACTCGTCCTCCCGCCTGACCGTCGGCTGGAACTTTCCGGTAATACGTCGTAAGCCTTTCGGAAATTTATGGGTATCGTTATCGGCGTGTCAAGAGCGTCGATTGATATCTCCCTCGAGCAGCTCCGCCGCTACGCACCGGCCGTTGCCGAGCCCGCCGACTTCGACCGGTTCTGGCGGGCCACCCTCAACGCCGCCGCGGCCACCCCGGTGCTCGTCGACGTCCGTCCCGAACCCACCGACCTGCGGCTGGTCGACGTGTGGGACGTGACGTTCGCCGGGTACGCAGGCGAGCCGGTCCGGGCCTGGTACACCCGTCCCGCGGGCGTACCGGCGCCGCTGCCGGCAGTGGTGGAGTACCCCGGCTACGGACGCGGCCGGGGCCTGCCGGGCGAGCGGCTCACCTGGCCGGTGGCCGGTTACGCCCACCTGCTGGTGGACAACCGGGGACAGGCCGGCCTGTACAGCCGCGGCGACACCCCGGACCCGCACGACGCGCCCGGCGGGCCCGGCCCCGCCACGCGGGGGATCCTGTCCCCGGACGACTACCACTACCGCCGCCTCATCACCGACGCGGTCCGCGCGATCGACGCCGTCCGCCTACTGCCCGGGGTGGACCCGGCCCGCGTCGCCGCGGTGGGCAACAGCCAAGGTGGTGGACTCGCGCTCGCGGCGGCCGGCCTCGTCGACGGCCTCGCCGCGCTCCTGGTCACCGCCCCGTTCCTGTGCGACATCCAGCGCGCCATCGAACTGACCGAGGCGTCCCCGTACGGGGAGATCGCCAGCTACCTGGCGGTGCACCGCGAGGCCGAGGAGCCGGTCCGGCACACGCTGTCGTACGTCGACGGCGTCACCTTCGCCCGGCGGGCCACCGCCCCGGCGCACTTCGGGATCGGCCTGCGGGACGAGGTCTGCCCGCCGAGCACCGGCTTCGCCGCCTACAACCAGTACGCCGCAGCCGGGTCGACCGCGCCGCTACGGGAGATGCACACGTACCCGTTCAACGGCCACGAGGGCGGCGAGGCCGTCCACGTCCGGCGGCAGCTGCGCTGGCTCGACACGGTGCTCCGTCCCGCCGGGACGGCGGCCGGCTGACGGCCTCACCGGATGCGCCCAGCGCAGCGCCCGGACCCGGGCCGGCGTCCCGGAACCGGCGTCGTGACGCCCGCGCGGGCACCGTCCGGAGCGACTGTCGTCCGCCCCTAGACTGCGCCGATGGATGCTGAATTCGCGGCCAACGCCGCGGCCACCGCCGCGATCTTCGGAGTCTTCGGGATGGCCTGGTTCGGCTGGGCGCAGGAGGCGCCGCCCACGGCGTGGCGTCCGTGGCTCGGCGTCGGCTCGGTGTTGTCCCTGGCCGCAGCGATCGCCGGCGGCGTCGTCACGGTACGCACCTGGGACGAGGGCAGCTCCGTGGACGACAGGACGGGGCCGGTCTTCGGGGTGATCGTCCTGATCGAGGTGGTCCTCTGCGCCGCCGGTGCGATCTGGCTCCGGCGGACCGGCCGCGCGTCCCTGGTTCCGGCCTGGATCGCCCTGATCGTCGGCCTGCACTTCTTCCCTCTGGCACCACTGCTGGGGTATCCGGCCCTCGCGATCTGGGCCGCGCTCGTCACCCTGGTCGCGGTCGTCGGCGTTGCCGTCGCCCGACGGTACGACCTCACCCCCAGCGCCGTCGTCGGTGCCGGCACCGGCGTGACCCTCCTGATCGGAGCGGCGACCGCACTGGTGCACGCCGGAGCCTGAGTGGGTCCGAGCCCTCACTGGACCGGGACGAAGGTGGCGGCCAGCACCCGCCAGTCGCCGTCCTCACGCACCCACAGCCTGGTGTAACGCAACCGTGCGGACACGACGGCCCCGCCCTGAACCGCATCCACCGCAGCGACCGTGCGGGTCACCCCGGTCTCACCGTCGTCCTGGACGTCGAGCGACTCCTCCACCAGACCGGTGATCCGCAGGGCCCCCGAGCGGTAGCTCTCCAGATCGTCCTCCTTGGTGAAGACCATGCCGTCCGGTCCGGCACCCACGACCCGGGGGTGCAGAAGCGCGTCGAGGGACTCGACATCGGCGGCCCGCTGAGCGGCTTGGAGCCGCCGTTCCGCAGCACGGAGATCCATCCACCGATCCTCTCCGGCGCCCCGCACCGCGACAAGCGGGTTAGCTCGCGGCAGAACGGCAGCGCTGCGGCCCCCCCACCCCGGTTCGCCGACATCTACCATCCCTGATCATGATCTCGACCGTGTGGCGGATACTCACCCGCCAGATCGACCCCAACCCGGCGCAGGACGACGCCGTGCTGCGCGAGGCGTGCACGCAGGCGCGGTACGGCTCCGACATCGGACCGGCCCGGAAGGCGCTGATCGCCACCCGGAACGACTACGACCGCCGGGCCCGGTACGTCCGTGTGCTCGCCGAATCGACAGCTCGTGGGCTGGGATCGCGGATCGACCGTACGACCGGCCGGGTCGACACCACGGACGCCTGGACCGATCGCTGGGCGTCGCGCGCGCCCGCCGATCCGGACGCCCAGCTCGTCCGTGCCCGTTCCCTGATGGCGCGGGCGTGGGAGGTACGCGGCGGCGACTGGGCCTCCAAGGTACGCCGGGAGCAGTGGGTCGAGTTCAGCCGTCTGCTGGACCTGGCCCGGCAGGTGAACGATCTCGCGATGCGGCTCGCACCGGACGACCCGACGCCGTGGGCGCACCGCCTGGACCTCATGATCGACACGAGTGCGCCGCTGGAGGACGTCGAGGAGACGTGGCGTGAGCTGACCAAGCGGGATCCCTTGCACCATCTGGGCCACGTGCTCCGGCTGACCTACCACTGCCGGAAGTGGAGCGGCTCGCACGAGGCGATGTTCGGCTTCGCCCGCTCGGTCGCCGCCACGGCGCCTACCGGCTCACCACTGCTCGTGCTGCCGGTCCGGGCCGCGGCGGAGTGGGCGCTGTGGGAGCAGGATCGCGAACCCCACGGCGGTACCGCCGACGAGATCGGCGAGCGGTGGCGACAGGATCCGGTCATGCAGGCGGATCTCGACAACGCCCTGTCCCGGTGGTTCCACCAGCCGGCGACCCGGCACGCCGCCTGGCTCGACGACGCGAACTTCCTGGCGTACGGGCTGGTGCGCACCGGCCGCGACGCGGAGGCCGCGCCGGTGTTCGCGTCGATCGGCCGGTACGTGACAGGCGTTCCGTGGGCCTGGTGGGGCGACGAGCGGCACGACGCCGTCTTCCTCCGAGCCCGTCGCCGCGCCCGCCGCGCCGCCTGACCACGGGCGAGGCCGTCGTGGCCACAGTCGATTCCCCTCGGAGGAGCCGTCCTTACCGCTCTCTTACGGGATCGCGCTCGGGCGCACGTCCAGCGTCGCGGAACGCGGCGGGCGGGCCGTGTTCGTCGGCCACGACGGCGGCCGGGGCGGCGGGACTCAACGGTGTCCTGCGGGCGGTCTCGCGAACTCCCGACGGTGGCGTGTTCGCCGCCGGTGTCGACAGCCGGGCTCCGCCTCACCGCCGTGATCGAGCGGACCAGGTGACGGCGGGGGCGTGAGCGCGGCACCGCTCACGCCCCCGCCACCCCGGGAAGGACTACCGCCCGGAGGCCAGCACCGAACGGGTCAGCGCGGTGAGCCCGGCATCCCAGCGCTCGTCGGGCCAGTCGCGGAGATGCTCGACGAGATCGCTGCGCACCGCAGCCAGCAGGGCGTGGGCGAGGAACCCCGCCGACTCGGGGCCCCGGGCCTCGGACACGATGGCGGTCAGCGTCGCGTGCCACTCCTCGTACGACTCGTTGCGATAGGGGCTTCCGCTGCCCGCGTTCTCCAGGGCCAGCGTGAGGACCCGGTTGGCCCGCTTGAACCGGACCAGCTCCCGCAGCAGGTGCAGGGCGCGGTCCGCCGGCGAGTCGCCGGGCAGCCTCGCCGTGAGTGACGCCTGAAGCTGTTCGCCGCGTGCGCCGTAGAGGGCGCGGACGAGGCCCAGCCGGTCGCCGAAGTGGCGGAACAGCGTGCCCTTGCCCACGCCGGCGGCAGCGGCGACGTCGTCCATGGAGATCCGGTCGGGGTCGGTCGCCGCCTCGAACAGCCGATCGGCCGCGGCGAGCACCGCCTCCCGATTCCGCGCCGCGTCAGCCCGCACTCCTGCCCCCTCTCGCAAACGGACCGCTAGTCCGCTATGGTGAAGCGGACCGGCCGTCCGCTTATCGTAGATCACCGCGGGCGGCCCGCCGACAGGAAGGAACAGCAGTGCCGAGTACCGCCACCGATGTGTTCCACCACGCCCTGGACCGTCTGCTCGCCAAGGACATGCCGGGCTTCATCGCCCTGTTCGCCGACGACGCCGTCATGGAGTTCCCCTTCGCGCCGGCCGGGCGGCTCAGCCGGGTGGCCGGCCGCGCCGAGCTGCACGACTACCTCATCGACTACCCGCGGACCCTGGACATCCGCGAGATCGCCGACGTCACCGTGCACCAGACCGCCGACCCGGAGGTGATCGTCGCCGAGTTCACCGCCACCGGCGTCGTCGTCGCCACCGGCGAGCCGTACCGCCTGACCTACATCGCCGTCCTCACCATCAGGGCCGGGCGCATCGTGCGCTACCGCGACTACTGGAACCCGCTGGCCGTGCGGGAACTGTTCGGCGAGGGGGTGCGGGCATGATCCTCGTCGTCGGAGGCACGGGAACGACGGGCCGGCTCGTCGCCGCGAGACTCGCCGCCGCCGGCCGCCGGGCCCGCGTCGCCAGCCGCCGGGCGTCCGCCGAGGGCGTTCGCTTCGATTGGTACGACCGCAGCACGCACGACACGGCGCTGGACGGTGTGACAGGGCTCTACCTGATCGCGCCCCTCGGCGACGCCGACCCGGCGCCGACCATGCTGCCGTTCCTGGACCGGGCCCGGCGCGCCCGGGTACGGCGGGCCGTCCTGCTCAGCTCGTCGGCGATCGAGGCCGGCACCCCGGGACTGGGCGAGGTGCAGGCCCAGCTCGGCGAGATGATCCCCGAGTGGGCGGTGCTGCGACCGTCCTGGTTCATGGAGAACTTCGTCGGCGACCATCCGCACGCCGCGAGCGCCCGGGACCGTGGCGAGATCGTCAGCGCCACCGGCGACGCCCGCGTGGGCTTCGTCGATCCGGCCGACATCGCCGAGGTGGCGGTGCGTGCCCTCACCGACCCGGCGCCCCACGACACCGAGCACGTCATCACCGGCCCCGAGCGGCTGTGCTACGCCGACGTCGCCGCCACGCTCACCGACCTCCTCGGCCACCCGGTCCGGCACCGCGCGGTCGACGAGGACGCGCTCACCGCGTACCACGAGGCTCACGGCCTCGCGCCCGACTACGCCCGCTTCCTCGCGGCCCTGGACACGGCCGTCGCCGCGGGCTCGGAGGACCGGGTCACGACGACCGTCGCGGACGTGACCGGCCGGCCGCCCCGGACGTTCCGGGACTTCTGCCGCGACCGGCCGGCCGGAATCCCGCGGACCGCGGACGCCGCGCCGGCCTGAGATCGACGCGCGGCCGGAGATGACCGAGGCGCACCTGGCCATGCCCGGCACCCAGCTCGGCGACCCGGTCAAGGCCGCGACCGCCGTCATCGAGGTGGCAGTGGGCGGCACGGTCCCGCTGCACCAGGTGCTCGGCTCCGACTCCTACGACCTAACCAAGGCCCGCGTGGCGACGTTGCTCGCCGACATCGAGGCCGGCCGCGAACTCGCGCTCACCACTGACGTCGACGACGCCTGACCGCTTCGCCGACCGGTCGCGGCTGCCCGCGCAGCCGGACAGCTCGGCGTCGACCCGGTGTTGTCAGAGCCCGTGGCTATCCTTTCGCGGTGTCGTACGCCGATCTCACGTCCGCGCAGTGGAACGACCTCTCCGACAGCGCCGCCGGCCGCCTGGCCCGGGACATCGCCGGCCGGCACGAGCTGACAGTGGCCGGTGTGGAGGACAGGGCGTACGCGGGCCGGTCGCACCGCACGGCGCTGTTCGACCGCGGCGGCATGCGGTTCGCGCTCGTCCCCGGCGGCCGCCCGGCGCTCGGCTACGACGCGGCCCGGTTCCGGCCCGCCGCGCACCAGGCCGCGGACTACGCCGACAGCGCCGCCGAGTTCGGCCTCCCGTCGCTGACCGAGTACGTCGACGCGATGACGTCGCCCGTCCGCCACGTCGACATGCCGGCGATGCTGGTCGCGGTGGACGCCTTCGACCCGTGCGAGGTTCCGCTGGCGCCGGACGACCCTCGCGTGCGGGAACTGGTCGCGTCGGCCGGGGGCCGGTTCGGCGGGGTGCGCACCTTCCGGTCGGGTGACGGGCTGACCGTGGAGTTCGACCGGACGACCGGGCAGGTGGTGCGCGCCCGGGCGATCCGCGAGGTGTCGTACGACGACGCGATGGCCGGGCTGGCCGACCTCGGCCTGCGGACGACCACTCCGGACGAGTGGGAGTGGGCGTGCGGCGCCGGCGCTGCGACGCTGTTCCGCTGGGGCGACGACTGCCCCGGCGACGGCTACCCGTACGACCACAGGACCGGCCCGCACCGGCAGGACAACCTCTGGGGTCTGGCTATCGGGCAGGACCCCTACCGGCACGAGGCGACCACCGAGCGCACCGTCGTGTGCGGTGGCGACGGCGGTGGTGCCACCTGCGGCGGCAGCGGCTTCTTCCTGGGCTGGCTCACCCTCGCGACCGCGTACCGCGACGAGGATTTCGGCCGGTGGGCCGCCTCCGACGACGGGTACGCCGACGAGATCCTGACCCGGCCCGTCATCGAGCTGAGCTGAGGCCCGGATGGACGCCAGGACCGGCCAACCCCTCCGGCGCGGCGGGCGATGACTGGTCGTCCGGTGCTGTTCCTCGACGTCGACGGGACGCTCCTGCCCTTCGGCGGCTCCGCCGGGCCGCCGGAGGACGGGGTCAACCCGCTGCTGGCCGGTCTGGACGCCGGGCACGGCCGCCGGCTCGCCGCGTTGCCGTGCGACCTCGTGTGGGCCACGACCTGGATGCACGACGCCAACGAGGTGCTCGCGCCGCGGCTCGGCCTGCCTCCGCTGCCGGTCGTCGACTGGCCGGACGACGACGAGGACGGCGGCGGTCGGCTGCACTGGAAGACGCGGCGGCTCGTCGAGTGGGCCGCCGGACGCCGGTTCGTCTGGCTGGACGACGAGATCACCGACGCCGACCGGAGGTGGGTGGCAGGGAACCACGGCGCACCGGCGCTCCTGCACCGCGTCGATGCCCGCCGCGGCCTCACCGATGCGGACCACCGGCTCGTCGCGCGATGGCTGAGGGGATAGGGCCTGGGGTCAGCGTCCGCGCGCCCTAAGCGACCCGGTCGCGTGGCAACGCCCGGGTGGGCAGCACCAGGACCTTCCCGTCCTCCTTCTCGACGAGGCCGATCTCGACATCGGGCAGATCCGACACGGACACGGTCTCCTCGGCCGCGAGCTGACGCAGGCGGCTCGGCCAGGCGAGCAGGTTGTTCACCTCGCCCTGGGTCAACAGGCGATCGGTGAAGCTCTTGGTGGGTGCCCGCAGCCGCAGGTCCGCGAGGGCGCCGAGGAGCGCGTGCAGTTCGTCCTGGAGTTCGTCCACGCTTCGCTGCTCGTCCTGCAGCATCGCGGTGAAGCGGCGGAAACTGAGCTCCGGCGACTTCTGGGCGTGCTCCACGGCTTGCAGCACCGCCACCCGTCGCTTTGTCGCGATGGCCAGTGAAGCCAGCCGGAGCTCGACGCGGAAGGCGCCGTCGGGCTTGTCGATCCCAGGGAAGGCCTTGATGAGGTCGGCGACCTCCACCCCGTCGGAGGAGAACGCCGCGACCTTCGCCCGCCATGCGCCCGCTCTGCGCCGGGCCGCGGCGATGGCGGTGTCGACGGTGTGTACGGCCGCGTCGAGGCCGAGGGAATGTCCTGCCTCACCCTTGTCGAGCAGGAGGGCGGTCGCCCGTTCGACGGCTGCCGTCGCGCCGTGGAGGCGGTCGCGTTCCGCGTCGAGGTTCTCGGCGGTCAGCTCCTCGAGAAGCTCGGTGACCCTCTCCATGGCCTTACGACGCTGCTCTTCGGCGTAGACGCTCGCGGCGGTCGCCACGGCGAGCAGGATGAACGATGCCGCGGCGGTGACGATACCGGCGGTGGTCGCCGCCTTCGCGGTGCCGCTCACCGCCCCCGTGACGCCTGGCCGGGACGCGTCGGCCGCCACCGGCACGAAGGTGGCCTTCTGCACGATGCCCGTCCTGCCGAGGATGTCGCCGTGGATGCCACCCGCGACGGCCTTGGACGGCATGGACCGGACGAGACCGTCACCGAGCTGCGAGGCCACCGACCTCGGCACCACCATGCGGTACAGCGTCTCCGTCGACCCTGCGGCGGCCGTCGCGGACCCGGCGTTCGGCGTCTTCAGCAGTCGTCGGAGCTCCATCGCGAGCGGCGACGCGGCGTCGAGGAGCCGTCCGCCTCGGACGTCCGTCGCCGGCGGAAGCGGGTACGCCTCCACCGTGACGAGCGGCGTGTCGAGGAACGCGGCGAGCGCCTGCCGCAGCCCGGCCAGCCGTTCCGGTGACATGCCCTTGTGGTCCACGGGAAGCTCCGCCGCCCGCGAGATCTTCCCGGGCTCCGTCGCCAGGGTCCACACCGGCACCTGCTGATGGTCCGTCACGCCGTTCCGCCGTTCCTAGTCGTGGCGAGCGCCATGAGACTAGCCAGTGCGTCGCTGATCGGCAGACCCGTGTCTGCCACCGGACACGGCCTGTCATGCTCGAAACGATGACCACCGAGCGCCCTCGCGGCTCCCGTCTCCCGCGCGTCCTGCTGATCGTCGGCGTCCTCGCGGCGCTCGCCGCCGTCGCGGCGGTCGTGGTGCCGCTGGTGCGGCCGCCCGGCCCGCGACCGGACTTCCAGCTCCCGGTGGCGTGCGGCGAGACGTGGCGGCTGTCCACCTATCCGGGGCACGACGACTACGACGTCGACCTCTTCCCGACCTCGGGGGAGGCGTGGGGGAGGCCGGTGCTCGCCTCCGCCGACGGCACCGTCACGGTCGCGGGGATCAACGGCTCGCTGGGTGGCCGTACCCCGCAGGATCCGGACGGGCCGCGCGGACGCGGCGGTGGCTACTGGGTGAAGATCGACCACGGTGGCAAGTGGGAGACGCAGTACCTGCACCTGCTCGAACCGCCGTCGGTGCAGGCCGGTCAGCGGGTGGCCCGGGGCGACCAGCTCGGGCGGGTCGGCAGCACCGGGAACTCCGGGGCCCCGCACCTGCACTACGAGCAGCGCCGGGGCTGGGAGAAGGTGGAGACCCACTTCGACGGCGTGCCCTCCGGGATCACGTCCGACGACCGCGAGTACTCGGTGCGGCTGACGAGCGCGAACTGCGCGCCGCCGCGCCAGTGACCGGGGCGGTCAGCGTCCGTCGGTGGTGGCCCGGGCGCGGCGGGCCTTCCCGATCAGGCCGAGGTGGGTGTGCTCGAACCCCTCGCCCGTCTTGAGGCCGTACCCCAGGGCACGGTCGACGGCGATGTGGAACGCCCACGCGACGGCCAGGACGCCGAGCCAGTCGATCCGGTCGCCGGACGCGGCCGCCGCCACGGCCACCGCGCCGAGCGCCGCCGGCAGCGTGTACGAGTGCGCCAGGTTGTAGCAGACGGCACCGGCGCGCGGCCCGCGCAGGTAGCCGAGCATGGACAGGTCGAAGACGAGGAAGAGGGCGAGCAGCGACCACCACGGGTATCCGGCCGCGACGGTCACGACGACGGCGAGGACGGCGACGGCGGCGGCCTCGACGCGCTGCGTCGTGACGGGGCTGAGCTGCGGCATCTCCCACCTCGATGTCGGTGCCGGGGCCGGCGCGGAGGCGGCCGGCTCGCGCCGTCGGCCGGCCCGGACAGCGTACGCAGGCGACTGCCGCCAGGTGCGTCGAGGTCACTGACGTACCACGGTGACGCCACGGCCGGTTACCATCCCGAGTCATGGCGAGATACGTCGCTCTGCTGCGCGCGGTGAACATCGGTGGCGCCAGTTCCATGGCGATGGCGGAGCTGAAGGAGGTCTTCGTCTCCTGCGGCT
Organism: Micromonospora sp. AB353; assembly: GCF_049538395.1. NCBI lineage: Bacteria > Bacillati > Actinomycetota > Actinomycetes > Micromonosporales > Micromonosporaceae > Micromonospora > Micromonospora sp. AB353. The sequence continues at coordinate 42,345 of NZ_JBMVFV010000018.1, forward strand.
TCGACCAGGTGGCGACCTACATCCAGAGCGGCAACGTGGTGTTCGGCTGCCCGGAGACCGACGAGGCCGCGATCCTGGCCGAGATCGGCCGGGGCATCACGCGGCGGTGGGGCCGGGACGTGCCGGTGCTGCTGCGCAGCCTGGCCGAGCTGGACGCGATGATCGCCGCGAACCCGTACGTCGACGGGCAGACCGATCTGACGAAGCTGCTGGTGACGATGCTCAGCAGCGATCCCGGCGCGGACAAGCAGGCGGCGCTCGCGTCCCCGTCCGGCGAGACCGGGACGTTGACGCTCGTCGGCCGGGACGTGTTCGTGCACGTGCCCGACGGGTACGGGCGCAGCAAGCTCGGCAACGCCTTCGTGGAGAAGAAGACGGGTGTGGTCGGCACGACACGCAACTGGCGCTCGGTGCTGACGTTGCGTGAGATGGCGGCGGCCTGACCCGGCGCCGGACGAGACGGGCGTCGTCGAGGTGACGGTGCAGTTCCGGGTGCTGGGCCCGCCGGAGGTCGTCCGGAACGGCCGGGTGGTGCCCCTCGGCGGCCCGAAGCAGCAGGCACTGCTGGCCCTGTTCCTGCTGCGCCCGAACCGGTTCGTCGCCGCCGACTGGCTTGTCGACGCGCTCTGGGACGGACGACCGCCGGCCAGCGCCCAGACGACGCTGCGCACGTACGTCGCCGGGCTGCGCCGGGCGGTGGAACCGCAACGGTCCCACCGCGAGCCGGCGCGTGTCCTGCGCAGCCACCCGCGGGGGTACGAGCTGCGGGTGGACGCCGACGCGGTGGACGCGGCCCGGTTCGGCGCCCTGGTGGAGCGGGCGGCGGACGCGCTCGCGGGCGGGCGGCCGGAGTCCGCCGAGCGGACGTACACCGAGGCGCTGGCGTTGTGGCGCGGTGAGCCGCTGGCGGGCGTGGCCGACCTGGCCGCGGTGCGTCCGGAGGCGGCCCGGCTGGCCGAGCTGCGGGTGAGCGCCGAGGAGGGTCGGCTGACGGCGGCCGTCGCCGCGGGCCGGCACGCGACCCTGCTGCCGGAGTTGCGCCGGTTCGTGTCGGCGCATCCGCTGCGCGAGGGTGCCCGGGCGCAGTTGATGCTGACGCTGTACCGGTCGGGGCGGCAGACCGAGGCGCTGGCCGTCTTCGACGAGGGCCGCCGGATCCTGGCCGGCGAGTACGGGATCGACCCGGGGGAGCAGATCCGGGCGGCGCACCGGCTGATCCTGGAGCAGGCCGTACCGCAGGACGCCGGCAGTCCCGCGGACACCGGCGGCCCGGCGGCCGGGACCGCCCCGGAGCGCGACGTCGAGGCGCTGGTGGGGCGGGACGCGGAGCTGGACCGGCTGCGGGAGGCACTGGACGCGGCGACCGGGCAGGGCGGGCGGGTGCTGACGCTGGTGGGGGAGGCCGGCATCGGCAAGACCAGCCTCGCCGCGACGCTCGGCGCCCGCGCCGCCGCGAGCGGCGTCCCGGTCATCTGGGGTCGCTGTCCGGACGTCGGGCAGGCGCCGCCGTTCTGGCTGTGGAGCCAGGTGGTACGCACGCTGGTGGCGCTGCCGCACACCCGCGCCGCCGGTTCGGCGAGCCGGCTGGACGGGTTCGCCGCGGGCGCGCCGAGCGGACCGGCGGACGGTCGCGGACTGGACCCCACGGCACGGTTCCAGGTGTACGAGGCGGTGGCGGACCTGGTGCACGCGGCGGCCCGGGAACGGGGGCTGCTCGTCGTCCTCGACGACCTGCACGCCGCCGACCCGGACTCGCTGCTGTTGCTGCGGTTCCTCGCCACCGCACTGCCCGCGTCGCGGGCGCTGGTGGTCGCCACGCTGCGGCCGTACGACGACGATCCGGCCCTGGTGGCGACGGTGGCCGAGCTGGCGCGCGGACGCGGCTTCGGTCAGGTCCGGCTCGCCGGGCTGGACGCCGCGGCGGTCGCCGACCTGGTCCGGGACCGCACCGGCGTGGCGCCGCCGGAGCCGCAGGTGACCCGGCTCGTCACCCGCACCGGCGGGAACCCGTTCTTCCTCACCGAGCTGCTGCGGTCCCGGGCCGACGCGGGCGCCGACGCGGAGCTGCCGCCGAGCATCCGTGACACGGTACGGCTGCGGCTGGCCGGGCTGCCCGCTGCCACCCGGCGCTGCCTCGACCTGCTCAGCGTCGCCGGACACGACCTGGACCTGGCGGTGCTGGCGGCCGCGCTGGACGGCACGGCCGAGGCGGTCGCCGAGGATCTCGCCCCGGCGTACCCGGCCGCGCTGGTGGTCGAGACCGGACCGGGCGCGCTCGCGTTCCGCCATCCGCTGATCGCCGAGGTCACCTACGCCGAGCTGGTCCCGCCGCGCCGGGCCGCGCTGCACGCCCGGCTGGCCGCCGCGTACGAGCGGACCGCGGGCACCGCACCGGCGGAACTGGCCCACCACTACGGCGAGGCGGTCGGGCTGGGCCACGGCGATGACCACCTGCGGTGGTCGCTGCGCGCCGCCGACGACGCCACCCGCCGGGTCGCCTTCGAGGACGCCCTGGGCCACCTGGAACGTGCCGCGCTCCGGCTCGCCCCGGCCGCGCGGGTGTCGCCGGACGCGGCGCACACCGAGCTGACCGTCCAGTTGCACCGCGCGGCCCTGCTCCAGATGACGGTGGGCGTCGGCAGCGACGCGGTCGACCGGGTCTGCGCCCGGGCCCGCGAGCTGCTGGCGCTCGTCGGGCCGGACGCGGACATCGGCCACGCGCTCTGGGCGCTCGGTGAGCTGGCCGCCAACCGGGCCGAGTTCGCGATCTGCGCCGACCTCGCCGGGCGGCTCGTGCGGGCGCCCGACGACGGCAGCGGGCTGCTCGCCGTGGCCGGGGAGTACCTGCTGGGCGCGGTCGGCTACTTCGCCGGGCGGCAGGCCGAGAGCGAGCGGCGGCTCACCGCCGGGATCGAGCGGCTGCGTACCGTCGACCGGGCGCTGCTGCGCCGCGAGGTGGGCCGGCGTCCGGTGCTGGCCTGCCACAACTTCCGGGCGCTCGTACGCTCGATGCGCGGCGACCCGGCCGGCGCGTGGGCGGACATCGCCGCCGCCGAGGCCCTCGCCGAGGAACTCGACGACCCGTACGGCCGCGCGAACGCGGCGCTCTACGCGGCCTGGCTGGCGATGCAGGAACACGACGTGGCAGCGGCCGAGGCGGCGGGCCGGCGGTGCCGGGACATCGGGCGGGACACCGGCCTGCCGCACATGACCGCCACCGGCGCGTACTTCCTGGAGTGGGCCGCGGCGCGCGGCGGCGACCACGGCCGGCTCGACGCGATGCGCGCCGCCGCCGACGAGTTCTACCGGCCCGGACTGCGGTCCACCCGGACCATCACGCTGTGCGCGATGGCCGAGGCGTACCTGACCGCCGGTCGTCCCGAGACCGCGGCGACGCTGGCCGGTGAGGCGCTGGCGGTGGCGGACCGGGTCGGCGAGCGCGTCTTCGTCGCGGAGCTGCACCGGATCCGCGGCGCGGCCCGGCGCGACCGCGCGGAGTGGGACCTCGGCGCGCGGATCGCCGCCGACCAGGGCGCCGGGCTGCTGCTGCCCCGGTTCGCCGCCTTCTGACCGGTGTGGAGGCCCGCCTCCACGCCGTCTCCACACCCCTTCCACACCGGACTGGTGCCCTGACCGGTGCCGGGCGGCGCAGAACCGTCCGGACCACGTTCCGAAGGGGCACCACGATGGAATCAGTTCAGCCGCCGTCTCACCAGGAGGTCCAGGAGGTCGAGGTCGCCGTCATCGGGTGCGGGCCGGTGGGCGCGCTCACCGCCAACCTGCTCGGCGCCCGCGGCGTCACCACGCTGGTCGTGGAGCGCAGCGCCACGCCGCACGGCCAGCCGCGGGCCTTCTCCTGCGACGACGAGGCGTTGCGCATCTACCAGCAGGCGGGCCTGCTCGACGGGATACGCGACGAGACGGTCGCGCCGCCGCTCGTCGAGTACGTCAACGGCGCGGGCCGCGTGTTCGCCCGGATGAGGCTGTCCGAGACGGACTTCGGGTACGGGCACGCGCCGCTGCGCTTCTTCGACCAGCCGCGACTGGAACACACGCTGCGCGCCGGGCTGGACCGCTTCCCGCACGTCCGGCTCGCGCCCGGCACCGAGCTGGTCGGCCTGACCCAGGACGAGGACGGCGTCACGGTGCTGCTGTCCGACGTGGCCACCGGCCAGCGGCGGGCGGTCCGCGCCCGGTACGTGCTCGGCTGCGACGGCGCCCGCAGCGCCACCCGCGCCGCCGTCCGGATCCCGCTGTCCGGAGCGAGCTACGCCGAGCCGTGGCTGGCCGTCTCCGGCGACGTGCCGCCCGAGGCGGTCCGCGTACCGGACACCACGTTCGTCTGCGACTGGCGGCGCCCGGCGTTCGTGTCCCCCGGCGCGGCCGGCAGCTACCGGATGGAGTTCATGCTGCGCCCGGGCGAGACCGAGGACGACATGCGGCGGCCGGAGACCATCGCCGCACTCGTCTCGCCGTACGTCGACCCGGACCGGTTCGCCGTCACCCGCGCGGTGGTCTACACCTTCCACCACCTCGTCGCGCAGCGGTGGCGGGAGGGACGGGTGTTCCTGCTCGGCGACGCCGCCCACCAGATGCCCCCGTTCATGGGCCAGGGCCTGTGCAGCGGCCTGCGCGACGCGGCGAACCTGTCGTGGAAGCTGTCGCTGGTGCTGTCCGGCGCCGCCGGCGCCGCCGTGCTCGACACGTACGAGACCGAGCGGCGTCCGCACACCGTGGAGATGGCGCAGACGAGCGTCCGGCTGGGACGCGTCTTCCTGGCCCGCAACCGGGTCACCGCCGGGGTGCGCGACGCCGCGCTGCGGGCGGTCCAGACGATCCCCCGGGTACGGCGGTTCGTGGAACGGTTCGAGTTCAAGCCGGTGCCCGCGTACCGGCGGGGCCTGATGGCCGGCGGACGGCGCGACGGCGTGGTCGGGACGATGTTCCCCCAGCCGCCGGTCCTCGTTCCGGGCGCGCCCGGGGGGCGTCTGCTCGACGAGGTGCTCGGCGACGGGTTCGCCGTGCTCGGCCGCGCCGGCGTGGCCGACCCGCTCGGCGCGTGGCGACCGGGGCTGCCGGCGCGGTTCGTCGCGGTCCACCCGTCCGGTACGCCGCTCGCCGACCTGCCGGATCCGCCCGCCGGCCCACCGGCGTCCGGCCGGCCGGACCGGGTCGACGTGGTGGACGCCGACGGGGTGCTCGGCGGGTGGCTGCGGCGGCACGGCGCCGACCTGGTGGTGCTGCGGCCGGACCGGTTCGTGTTCGCCCTGGTCACGGCCGGCGGCGTCGAGCAGGCCGTACGGGACCTGTCGGCCGCCCTCGGCGTACCGCCGGACGGAGACCGGACCCGGGCGGACACCTCGGGACTCGCGGCGGCCCCGGCAGGGCCCGCACCGTCGTGACCGCCCCGCCGGGCCGGTGGGGCCGAGCCGGCCCGGCGTGCACCGCCGCGCGCAATCGTCCTCCCGACTCGACCGCCCGATGTGGCCGGACGGGCAGGGGGTTGTCTTGCGCGTGGGCAGAAAGATCCGGCACACCGGGGCGCCGCCCTGGACCGCCGACCCTGTAGCCGGACGTCCCCGGGGGACGAGACTCGTACCGGACCGGCGGTGCCCCCGTGTGCGGCACCCGGCCCGGGCCGGCCGTCTCCCGGTCGATCCGATCGAGACCTCCCCTCTCCTACGACGATCGTGCGTCGCCGTCCGGCCTCACGCCGGACGGTCGTGCGCGCGGAAAGGTGGCAGTGATGCGTTCACGAAGATCAGGCCGGTGGGCCGCCGCGACGGCGGCCGCGCTGGCGGTGGTCCTGCTCGGGCCCGGGGCGACGGTGCCCGGCGCCGCGGCACCGGTCCGGGTCGCCGGCCCGCCGGGAGCGGGCCTCGTCGCCGGCTGCGAGACGTTCGGGTTCACGGCCATGCCGGCGGTCGCCGGTGTCTCCGGGCCCCGTGACGTCGAGGCGGTCGACACCAACCAGAACGGCTTCGACGACCTGCTCGTCGCCTCGGCGAGGGGTGACGGCGACGTGCACCAGCTCATCGCCGTCGGCGACGGGACGTTCCGCACGTCGACGACGCCCGGCGGCCGGCCCGAGGTCTATCCCGTGTCGGGCACGCCGCGCCGCATCACTGTCGGTTACTTCAACCGGGACGCCAAACCGGACTTCGCCGCCGCCACCACCGACGGGGTGAGCATGTGGTACGGCAACGCCGGTACCGACCCGACGTTCGGGCCGGGCGGGCTCCTGCTGGACGGTCGTAGCGTGGCGGACGTCGCGGTGGCCGACTTCGACCGCGATCTGCGGCCCGATCTCGCCGCCGTCGACCCCCGGACCCAGTCCGATCCGGACGACGACCGGGTGCTGGTGTTCCGCAACCTCAACGGCACCTTCGACCAGCGGTTCCTCCTCGGCGACCAGCCGTCGTACGTCCGGCCCGACTTCCTCGCCGCCGGCGACCTGACCGGCAACGGCGTGCCCGATGTGCTGCTCAGCAGCTACGGGCAGGGCACGGTGTCGGTGATCCGTGACGGCATGAACAGCCCCGCGCCCCGGCTCGAAGGGCTGGGCGAGGCGTTGCAGCCGGCGATCGCCGACTTCGACCTCGACGGCCGGCTCGACGCGGCCGTGGCGATCCTCGGCGAGGACCGGATCCGGTTGTGGAGCGACTTCCGCGACCCGCCGTCCGGCGGCTTCCCGCCGGCGCCCCGGGAGCTGCCGTCGCTGGACCTGGGGCCGCTGACCCCGGGACGCGAGGGTCCGCACGACGTGGACGTCGCCGACGTCAACCGGGACGGCCGTCCCGACCTGGTGGTGGTCGGCTACGCCAGCCGGGCGGTCTACGTCTTCCCCGGCAACGGTGACGGCACGTTCGGCACCCCGGCCGTTCTGGCGGCGGGTAGCCGGCCGGTGCAGGCGGCAGTGGGCCGGTTCGACAACAACCAGTCCCTCGACGTGGCCGTCCTGGACGAGGTCGACAACACCCTGCGCGTCTACCTGAACACCTGCACCGCACCCGGGCCGAACCTGACGGTGCACGGGGTGGAGGCCACCCAGGTCATCCAGGACCTGGGCAACTCCGTCGACCTGGTCGCCGACCGCCGCACCGTCGTGCGGGCGTACGTCGGCACCGACGCGGCGACGCCCGCGGTGACGGCCGCCCTGCACGGGTTCCGGGCCGACGGTACGTCGCTGGGCCCGCCGCTCGCCCCGGCGAACCCGGGCCGCCTGCTGGTGCCCGACCGGACGGTGCGGCGCGGACAGCTGGGCGGGGGGTTCCTGTTCGAGCTGCCCACCACGTGGACGAGCGAGGGAGAGGTCAGGCTGCGGGTCGAGATCAACCCGGACCGTCGCGTCACCGAACCCGACTACCTGGACAACGTGGCCGAGCGCACGGTGCGCTTCCAGGCGTCCGGACCGGTACGCGTCAAGCTGATCCGGCTCGGTTACCAGCGCGACGGTCAGACCGTGCTGCCTCCCGAGTCCGACCTGGACCGGGCCGAGTCGCTGCTGCGGCGGACGCTGCCGACGAGCCGGCTGGAGGTCACCCGCGCCGACTACCGCACCGACGAGCCGTTCCGCTGGATCGGCGACGACAGCTACTACCGCGACGCCTCGGACACGCTCTCGGTGCTGAACAACTACCTGACCGCGACGGCGGGGACGCGGGAACCCGGCGTCTACCACCTGGTCATGGTGAACCGGAGACAGATGGGCGGCCGGGCCGACGCCATCCCCGGATGGGTGGCGGTCGGCGGGTCGCACGATCCCACGATCATCCTGCACGAACTGGGGCACCTGCTCGGCGCGCGGCACGTCGAGTGCACCGACGACCCCGACGACGAGACCGGGCGGCGAACCTACCCGTACCCGCGCGGCACCATCGGCGGGCCGGACCCGGCTGATCCCCGCTTCGCCGGCTACGACATCGGCGACTACTCGGTCGGGGCTCCGCGCCGGGTCGTCTGGGCGCCGGACACCAGCCCGCCGGTCGCCGACATGATGAGCTACTGCCGGAACAAGTGGATCTCCGACGACCTGTGGCGGCTGTGGCGCGACCGCGTCCAGAACCCGCCCGCCCAGCAGGGCGCGACGGGTGACCTGCTGGCACTGTCCGGCGTCGTCGGCGACGGTGACGCCACCCTCACCGGGCAGCGTCTGACCCGCACCACCGAGCGTCCGGCCACCACGCCCGGCCCGTACGCGCTGCGGCTGCTCGACGCCGCCGGGGCGACGCTCGCCGAGCACCCGTTCACCCCGGGGGCGGCCACCGAGCACGCCGCGACACGTCCCTTCCACGAGGTCGTCGACTTCGTCCCCGGCACCCGCCGGGTGACGCTCGTGGACACCCGCGCCGGGCGGAACCTCGCCACCCTCGCGGTGTCGGCGAACCCGCCCGTCGTGGCGCTGGCGGGTGAGGCGCCACCCGCGTCGGTGCCGGCCACCGGGCCGGTCACGGTGGGCTGGAACGCCGGCGACGCCGACGGCGGCCCGGTCACCGCGAGCGTCCTGTACAGCCCGGACGGCGGCGACGACTGGCGGGTGCTGGCCTCCGGGCTCACCGGGACGTCGTACACAGTGGACGCCGCCCAGCTCGCCGGCACCGGCGGCGCGGCCACCGGCCGGCTGCGGGTGCGGGTCACCGACGGGGTGAACACCGCCGACGCGACGAGTGGCCCGCTCACCGTCGCCGGCAAGAACCCGGCGGTACGGATCACCGCGCCGATGGACGGCACGTTCTTCGCCACCGGGCAGACGGTCACGCTCGCCGCGTCCGTCACCGACCCGGAGCAGGGCGACCTGGACGGGCCGGCGGTGCGCTGGACCTCCGACCGCGACGGCGACCTCGGCACCGGCGCCACCCGTACCCCGGGACAGCTCAGCGAGGGACGGCACGTCGTCACCGTCACCGCCACCGACGCCGACGGCCTGCGGGCCACCGCGCGTACCGAGGTGACTGTGGGCCGGGTCCTGCCGGCCGGTGGGCCGCCCACCGCCGACGCCGGACCGGACCGGGCCGCCGTCGAGGGCGACACCGTCACCCTCGACGCGACCCGGACCACGGACCCGGACGGTGACCCGGTGACCCTGTCCTGGGCGGTGCTCGCCCAGCCGGACGGTGGCGGGCTCGGCGGCGGCCTGCGGCTGGAGGGCCCGGCCCGCACGCCGTCGTTCCGCGCCGACCGGGCCGGTACGTACCGGCTGGAACTGACCGCCACCGACGCCCGCCACGGCACCACCACCGACACGGTGACCGTCACCGTGGCGAACCGGCCGGTCCAGGTGAGCCCGATCGCGCTCGACGAGGAGCTGCGGGTGGCCGGTCCGGTCACCGTGCGGGCCACGTTCACCGACCCGGGCGTGCCGGACACCCACCGGTGCGCCGTCGACTGGGACGGCGAGGGCCCGGCCCCGGCCACGCCCGGCGTGGTCAGCGAGGACCGCAACGAGGGCGGCTGCGTCGCCACCGGCGATCTGCGGCCCGGCGTGCACGTCGCGCGCCTCACCGTGACCGGCGACGACGGCGGAACCGGGCATCAGACGGTACGGATCGTGGTCTACGACCCGTCGGACGTGACGGTCGCCGGCGCCGGCGCGATCGTCTCACCGGCCGGCGCGCTCAGCGCCGACGTGGCCGCCACCGGGCCGGGGGAGTTCGCCTTCGTCGCGGGCCTGGTGAAGGGCTCACCCACGCCGTTCGGCGCGACCACCTTCCGGCTGCCGGGACGCGAGTTCACGTTCGCCGGTACGACACACGAGCGCCTGACCGTCGCCGGATCGGTGGGCCGGTACGGCGGTGAGGGCACGGTGAACGGCCGGCCGGGGTACGCGTACCAGCTCACGGTCGCCGACGCCCCGGACGGGCGTGACGTGGACCGGTTCCGGATCAGGATCTGGGAGAGCGACGGAGGGCGCGTCGTCTACGACAGCGGACGGGGCGCACCGGACGATCTCGACCCGGCGCACCTGCAACCGCTGAACCAGGGCCGCGTCGTGGTCGTCGGCTAGCCCGGTGCCCCTCCCGCCGTCCGCCGCCGGCACGAGGCGGACGGCGGGAGGCCGCGCCCGTCGCGCACCCAATGTCCTAGGACGCTGTAGAGGGTGTGCGGGCCGCGACGGCCGGCACACCGCCGAGCCTCGTCGTCCGAGGACGTCGACATCTCATCGGGGATGCGTGGACGGACCGCCGCGGCCATGTCCGGATCGTCCGGCGGCGCTTCGTGCGTCGGGGATCCGCGATGCTAGCCTGCCCGTCTGGTATGGACAGTCTTCTCGACCGGGTTCAAGAGTGGATCGATGACGGATGGTTCGGACGCCCGGCGTCCGCGGCACCACACGACGTCCGGGACCGGCACCCGGGGTGGCCGCCGATGACGCGTACCGCACCGGCTGTCATCGGGGCCGCGCTCGCCGCCGTCGTCGCGTCGGCGGTGCTCGCGCTGGCGCCGCTCCCGGCGTCGGCGGCCCGCCCCGACGGTGACCCCGTCAAGTTCTACACCGTCGCGGCGGCCCACCAGGGCGAGCCGGAGAACCTCACCGAGATCGCGGAGCGGTTCCTGGGGGACGGCGCACGAGCGGCCGAACTGTTCGCGCTCAACAGCGGGCGGATCCAGCCGGACGGCCGCACCCTCACCGACGGCGCCCGGCTCCGGGCCGGCTGGGTGCTCGTCCTGCCGTGGGACGCGTACGGCAGCGAGGTCCGCCAGGGCGTCCCGCCGGTTGCGAGACCGGCGCCGGGTACGTCCACGCCGGACGAAGGGCAGCGCACCGCCGACGGTGACGCGGCCACCCGCCCGCCGAAGGGGTGCCGCACCGTCACGGCGTCGCGCGCCACCTCGTCGTGGGCCGGTCCGCGCGTCGCAGCCGAACAGGCGTGGGCGCACAGCCGGGGCCGGAACCAGCTCGTGGCAGTCGTCGACTCCGGCGTCGCCGGCGGTCTGGCCGCGCTCGCCGGCCGGGTGACGACCGGCGTCGACCGGGCGACCGGCGGCGTCCGCGGTGACACCGACTGCCTGGGCACCGGTACGGCGATGGCCGGGCTGATCGTGGCACAGCCGGTGAAGGGGTCGACGGTGGCCGGCGTCGCGCCCGACGCGGCGGTCATGCCGGTCCGGGTGGCGGGCAGGACTGCCGGCGCCTCGGCCGCGGCCAGCGCGGCGGGCATCCGGGCGGCGGTCGGCTCCGGCGCCTCCGTCATCGCGCTCGGGCCGCAGGTGGACCTCGGGCAGGCCGAGGTGGTGACCGCCGTCAACGAGGCGGCCGACGCGGGCGTGGTGGTCGTGGTGGGCGCCGCCGGCGAGCAGGATCCGGCGGATCCGGACGTGCCGATGCGCGGCGCGGTGCTGCGCGTGGGCGGGATCGGGCCGGACGGGGACACTGCCGACAGCTACCGGTCCGGGGGCGTGGACGTGGTCGCGCCGGGCGTCGACGTGACAAGCCTCGGCATCACCGGCACCCGGCCGGTGACCGGGACCGGCACGCACCACGCGGTCGCGTACGTGGCGGGGCAGGTGGCGCTGATCCGGTCGGCGTACCCGGACCTCGACCCGGCGCAGGTCCGCAACCGGGTGCTGAAGACGGCGAAGACCACCGGCGGCTTCGCGCCGGAGATCGACCTGACCGCCTCCGTCACCGCCGTGCTGCCCGAGGAGGCGCCCCGGGCGCAGGCGGCCGAGCAGACGTCCGGCTCCACGGCTGGGATCGGCCGCCGGGCCGCGTTGCTGGCGCTCGCCGGGCTGGCGGCGCTCGCCGCCGTCCTGCTGGGCCTGCGCGCCCGCCGTCGGGCGGGAGCGGGCGACGGTGCCGGATCTTCCGCGGCGGCACCGGCCGTGCCGCCGTCCCCGTCCGCCGCTGCCTCGGCGGAACCCGCCCCGACACGGGTCGACCCGGGCGTGCACGCGGCAGCGGTGGCGGAGCTGAGCCGCGACCCCGCGCTGCGGCACCTGGCCGCCGACGAGGCGGGGATGGCGTACCTGGCGGAGACCCGGCCGGAGGCGCGCGAGAAGGCGTTGATCGGCCTGGTGCCGGGCATGGACGACGAGACGGTCGCCGCGCTGCCGGCGATGGTGACGGCGCTGCCCGGCACCGACGAGCAGGAACAGTCGCTCACCGGTGTCCTGGTGGACGTCCGGCGTCACCTGCGCGGCGATCCGCTCGCGCTGGACCGGGCGCTGGTGCGGGCCGGGAAGGTCCGGTGGCAGTCCCAGTACGACCTGGCCGAGCACGTGACGTCGTACGCCCGCCAGCATCCGGAGCTGGCGCGGCTCGCCACCGCCATCGCCGAGACCCGCTGGTCGAGCGGCGCCGGGGAACCGGCGCGGGGCACCTGACCGGACCGGCCGGTCAGAGCACCACCAGTTCCTGGGCCAGCATGTCGGTCCACGTGCGCCGGGTGAAGTTGCAGCCGGTGTGCGCCACGAACTGCTCCAGGGTGCGGACCGGCCCGATGCCGAGCCGGTCCACCGGCGGGGTGTGCAGCATGTAGAGCACCCGGCGGCGGCTCAGCTCCTCGTAGCGGGCCCAGTCGGACTCGACGTGGTCGCTCCAGTGCCGCGGCCTGTCCTGCCGGATGTAGTAGTGCCAGGTCAGCACCTCGGTGGGGTGGAACAGGTCGTAGCCCCACGTGAAGGCACGCAGGGCCAGGGTGATCTCCTCGCCGTGGAAGTAGATGCCCGGGTCGTACGGAACCTCGGTGACGAACGACCCGGGTGCGAAGAGGAACCCGGCGGCCAGGAACAGCGCCGGCTTGGGCGGTACGCCGGGCGCGGCCCCCTCGATCAGTCGCTGACCGAAGACCGGTACGCCGACGTTCGTCCAGTCGCTGACGACGATCTCGGCGGGCGCGCCCGCGCCGGTGAACTCCTGATCGGGCTCGTAGCTCGGCGGGTACGCGGTCAGGACCGGCTTCGCCGCTCCGGTCTCCCGCGCCATCCGGATCATCCGCACGTCCCAGTCCGGCGCGAACCGGGTGTGGCTGTCCACCTGCAACAGCCAGTCCTCGCCGCGGTACCGCTGGAACGTCTTGTCCCGGGCCCAGCAGGCGCCGCGGCTGTCCCGGGCGTCGTACTCCCGCACGTCCACCTGCGGCAGATCCCGGATGGCGGAGATGTCCTCGTCGCCGAGGTGCTGCCAGCACACCGCGATGCGGACGTCCTCCGGATGCGCCGCCTTGGCCAGGCAGTCCAGCACCGTCGGCACCAGTTCCCGGTCCCGGTACGACGCGATCGCCACGAAGATGGTCACGCGTGGGCCTCCGCCGGGACGAGGGCGTACGACTGGAACAGCAGCGCCAGCGCGCGGTGCTCGTCGGCGGGGTCGGTGGCCGGCAGCAGGTCGCCGCGCGACCGGATGTGGGCCAGCAGGTCCGGCTCGGGCGCCAGCCCGTACGCCTGGAGGTAGTAGGCGACGGACTCGGGCCAGAGCCAGCGTCCGTCGGTGCGGTAGGTCATCGGCACGACCCGGCCGCGTGCGGGCTCCACCACGTCGGGCCCGCGTGCGGTGGTGGCGAGCACCGGCGTGCCCGCGTCCAGGTACGCCGCCGCCCGTTCGAGGTCGGCGCCGGACAGCCGCTCGCGGTCCGGCGTGAAGCGCGCGCCGTCGTCGTCCACCTCGTCGAAGACGCGGGCGATCCGCAGCGGCCCGGTGTCCCGGTCGGCCCAGAGCAGCGCGCCGGACCGGCGGGCCGCGGCCGAATACGCCGGAAGCTTGTCGCCGGGGCGGTACACCTCGACCAGCGGCGCCGAGACCCCGGCCCCGGCCAGCGCCCGCATCACTGTCGCCGCCGTCGCGGCCTGCGGCCCGGCGGTCTCCAGCACGTAGACCGGTGCGGGCGGGATCACCGCGGCGGCCCACTCCGGGGCGATCCGCCATCCGCGCCACAACGCCACCGCGCCGGGCTGCTGCCGTGCCGCCGCGACAGCGACCCGGTCGGTGTCGTCCATCAGGCCGTCGCGGCCGGTGAGGTCGGCCAGCGGCGGCACCCGCCCACCGAAGACACGCGGATTCGGTACGGCGGACGCGAACGTGAACGGCAGGTCGACAGCTCCGGGCGGCTCGGGGAGGGACACCGTGCCGGTGTCGGCGAGCCGGAGCCGCGCCTCGGCGAGCGTGGCGTCCGGCACCCGGCCACCGAGGTGCAGCAGCGCGGTGTGCAGCTCGTCCTGCTCCGTCATTCCCGGCCTCCTCGCGTCCTCGTCGGCGGGCGCATTCGACCACGCCGGCAGCCGGGAGCGCCGGGCCGCGCGAGGGCTCGTGCCCGAGAAGCACCGCGACCGGGGCCGTTCGTGCATCCGGTCAGCGCGCGCCCGCGCGTACCAGGGCGGCGAGCGCCCGGTGGACGGCGACCGCGCCGGCCGGTTCCGGTGGGTCGGCCCGGCACCGCCGCAGGTGCCGCAGCAGACCCTCGTCGGCCAGCGCGCCCTCGTCGAGCAGCCGATCGGCCACGTCGGCCGGCCAGACCCAGGCGCCGTCGGTGCGCAGGTGCGCGGTCAGGGCGGGCGCCGACCGCAGGTGGGTGACGAATGCGGCGACCTCGTCGTCGTCGACCGGCAGCCGGGCGTCCCCGTCGGCGGCCAGGCGTACCTCGCCGGGCGGCTGCGGGGCCCAGATCAGCGCGGACCGGGACCGGGCCGTCCACTGGTACGCGGGCAGCGGCAGATCGGGCCGGTACACCTCGACCGGTGCGGCGTGCCCGGCGTCGGCGAGCGCCCGCTGTCCCCGGCCGGCGACGGCGGGCAGCTCGTCGTCGGGCACCGTCGCCTCGACCAGGTAGACGCGCACGGCGTCGACGGTGCCGTCCGGCTCCCGGGTGATCCGCCAGCAGCGCCACACCCCGGTGGTGCGCGCCGGGTCCAGCACGTCGAGCAGCGCCCGGTCGAGGTCGTCCACGGTGCCGCCGGCGGTCTCGTCCACCACCGGTGGCCCGGCCGTCGCGTACAGCGGCAGGTCGGCCGGCGGGAACGGGACGAACAGGGCCATCGGATCGGCGTCCACGTCCTCGTCCGCCGCCGGGCCGGGCAGCGGCGTCCGCGGGGGCAGCAGCGCGGCGAGCACCGCGATCTCCGCCGCGGACTGCGGGAACGCGCCGAGCAACCCGGCCGCGCAGGCGTCGTGGTCGCCGCGGGCGAGCAGGGTACGCAGGCCGGCGAGGTCGTCGTCCGGGATCCGGCCGGCGGCGCGCAGGCAGAGCAGGTGCAGCAGGCCCGTGCTCATCGCGTCGCCGCCGTCTCGCGCAGGAACGCGGCGGCCAGCCGGGCGGGCGCCGGGCCACCGGGGTTGACGAGCACGTCACGGTCACCGGCCACGGCGGCCAGTTCCGCCAGGTCGAGCAGCCGCCACCCGGGCGCGGGCACCGGTTCCCGGTGGGGGTCGCCGGTCGCGACCACCACGCACCGCTCGTCGTCCGGGGTGTGGACGACGAGCGGTCGCCGGTCACCGTTCACGGCCAGGTGCAGGGTGGACGCGTGCAGCACCGCCCGCAGGTGCGCCGGCTGCGCCGTACCGGCCGCGACCAGGCGCAGCAGGGCGTCGAGCGGGTCGGCGGGGGAGTCCGGGAAATGCCGGCGGTAGTCCGGGTTGCGCCGGAACTCGCCCACCTCGCCGTCCTCGGCGACCTGCCACACCCCGAGGACCGCCTCGAACGGCGGCTCGTCGTCGTCTGCCGGCCACTCCGGGTCGAGCAGGAACACGAACTCGTCGTCGCTCATCCGCCCGTGTCCTCGTCCGCGTACCGGAGCGCGTGCCAGACGAGCGCGGCGGCCAGCCGTACCGGCTCGGGGCCGTCCGGGTCGACCAGGACGTCGATGCCGTCCGGCAGCAGTTCGGCCAGCTCGACCGCCTCGACCCGGCGCCACTCGGGCGCGAAGGTACGCGCGCGCTCCTCCGCCGTGGTCGCCACCGTCACGCACGGCTCGTCGTCGAAGGAGCGGACGACGAGCGGACGGCCGTCGCCGTTCATCGCGAGGTCGAGCCGGGCGCCGCGCAGCGCGGACTGCACCTGCTCGATCGTGGCGTCACCGCGCATCATCCGGCGCAGCAGCACGTCGAGCGGCTCGGCGCTGTCGGTCATTGTTCCTCCAGGTGGCGGCGGCCCGCCGCGAGGGTCACGGCGGGACGCCCGTCCGGGCTCAGGCGAACGGGTCCGGCGCGGCCGGGACCGGCACCGCCGGCAGCCCCTCCCGTGCGGCGTACTCGTTGAGCCAGCGCTCCAGCGGCGGGCCGGACGGCGCCACCCACGGCTCGGCGCCGTTCTTCGGCACGACCAGCGGGCCCACCGCGAGCGTGTCCATGATGCTGCCGGTCTCGGTGGCCCGGACCGTGTTGAACGGGTAGACCCAGCACCACTCGTACTCGGCCGGTGCGTCCGGGGCGAGCAGCGTCAGCGGCTGCCCCGGGTTCTCCAGGCCGCGCAGCGCGGCCTGCGCCCGGGTGCGGGCGTCGTCGGCGTTCATCGGGTTGTCCTTCGCTGTCGATGGTGGTCGGACGGGTGCCCGCCCCGGCCGCAGTGACGGCCGGGGCGGGCGGCGGCTCACCGCCGGGGGACCGGAGCGGGGCGCGGGTCCGGCACGGAACCGCCGGACGAGGTGGACACCGCCGCGTCGTGCGGGAAGCGCGTCACCGACTCGCCGGTGCGCCGTTCCACCACCCGGCCGAGCAGGTCGTACGTGTAGTGCGTGACCTCGCCGGCCGCGTCGGTGTGCGCGACGAGCTGCCCGGCGGCGTCGTAGACGTACCGCTGGGTGCGGCCGTCGAAGTCGGTCTCGGACACCATCCGGCCGTTCGGGTCGTACGTGTAGGTCCACGTCGCTCCCGCCGGGTTGGTGACCCGGACCAGCCGCAGCTCGGTGTCGTACGCGTACTCGGTGCGGTTGCCCTCGTCGTCGATCTCGGCCGTCACCAGGTCGAACGCGCCGTACTCACGGATCGTCCGGCGGCCGGTGGCGTCCACCCACTCGACCAGGTTGCCCTCGCCGTCGTAGCGGAACTCCTCGACCGAGCCGTCCGGGTTCTCCCGCCAGGCCAGGTCACCCTCCAGCGTCCAGCCGAACTCGGTGAGACCGGTGTCGTCCTGGATGCTGAACAGGCGGCCGAGCGCGTCGTAGGTGTACTCCGTCTCGCCCTGACCGGTGCTCACCGCGGTGATCTGCCGGGCCGTGTTGTGCACGACGGCGGTCGGGCCGACGTGGGTGGTCGTGCCCCGCCCGTCGGCGGCCGGCTGCTCGTACCGGACCACCTCACCGGAGGCGTCCACCTCGGCGATCAGCAGGCCGTCCGGGCCGAACTGGCGGTTGCGGGTGCTGCCGTCGAAGTCGGTCCAGGACACCGCGCGACCGCGTTCGTCGTACGTGGTGACGGACCGGCTGCCGTCCGGCCGGACGACAGCGACCAGCCGCCCGAGCGCGTCGTACTCGCTGGTGGTGGTGCGGCCCAGCGGGTCGGTTGTGGACCGCAGGCGGTACGCCTCGTCCCAGACGTTGCGCGTGGTGGCGCCGAGCGCGTCGGTCTCCGCGACCACCTGGAAGCGGTCGTTGAGCTCGTAGACGCGCACCGCGCCGAGCGAGTCGGTCACCACCGTGCGGCCCGGCTGGTAGTCGAACCGGTAGCGCAGGTAGCCGCCCTTGCCGTCGGTGGCCACGCACCGGCCGGCCTCGTCGTAGGTGTACGTGTACCACTCGCCGTTGCGGTCCTCCCAGCGCACCAGCCGCCCGTCGGCGTACGTGAAGCGCTCGGGGTCGCCCGAGGAGTTCGTCACCTCGATCAGGTTGAGGCCGGCGTCGTAGCCGAACTGCGACGCCGCCATCAGGTCACCGGCCGCGTTGGGCAGGGAGACCATCGTGACCAGTCCGGCGGACGAGGTGAACGCGATGGTGGCGCCGGTCGACGACAGCAGCTGCGTCGGCGTACCCCGGCGGTCGCGCTGGATCGTCCAGCTGACGCCGCCGTCGGTGACGTCGGTGAGCAGCGACTCGGTGTCCGACGCCGCGGCGAACAGCAGGCTGCGGCCGGACGCCGGATCGGACAGCAGCCAGCCGCCGCCCACCAGCCGGCGCAACGGCAGCGTCCGGCCGGTCTCCGGCTGCGCCACCTCACCCTCGGCGGGTAGCGGATACGTGAGCAGCGAACCGTCGGCCGCCAGGTAGCGGACCTGCTCGCCGTCGACGATGATCCGCTGGTCCAGCGTGGAGGCCCAGGCCCGGCCGAACGACCGGCCCCACCGGTAGTCGGAGCGGTACGTCCGCTCCAGCGTGAGTCCCGGCACGACCGCGTCGGTGTGGGTGAGGATCATCCGGCCGGTGGTGACGTCGATCGGGTCACCCACGGTCGGCGTCTCCGCGGTGGTCTTCGCCACCGCCTCCGGCGCCACACCGGCGAACGTCTCCGTGGTCGGCGAGAAGTCCGCCATGTCGACGTCGCTGTCGACGTCGCGGACCGAGGTCATGTCGACGTCGGAGTCACCGTCGCGGACCGAGGCCATGTCCACGTCGCTGTCGGCGTCGCGGACCGAGGTCATGTCGACGTCGCTGGACGGGCCGGGCACCGGGTCGCTGGTCCGGATCAGCACGACGGAACCGTCCGGTCCGATCTGCGGCAGCGTCGCCAGACCGGGCACCTGCGAGTCCTCGAACGTCACCCGGCCCCGCGCGTCCTTCGACACGTTCACCACGTGGCCGACGGTGCCGGGACCGCCCGTGCGGAAGCCGACGATGCCGTTGGTGCCGTTCGGCATGGCGCCGAGCGCGTCCACCAGCCCCTGGAGGGTGCCGACCTCCTCGGTGGTGCGCCCCGGGTACTGCTTCTGGAGGTCGCTCAGCTCCCTCGGCTGCGTCTGCGACGGGATCTGGGTGATCAGCCCGGACTGCTTGTAGCTGTCGACCGCCATCGTGAGCGTGATGCAGTCGTTCTGGTTGCCGGCGTCGCGGGACTGGTGGATCTGCCGCAGGTGCCGCCGGTCCACGTCGTTGAGCGTGTCCAGGTCGGCCGCGGTGTTGGCCGTGCCGCCGTGCGAGTTCGCCGCCATGATCTGCAACGTCGACCCGTTGCTCAACGGGACGTCCCGGGACAGCGCGTCCCGGAAGGTGTCGAGGATCCGGTTCTGTGCCTGCGGGTCGCCCTGCGCCGCTGCCAGCTGCTCGGCCAGCGGCGTCGTGGTGTCCGCCTGCGTCGCGGCGGAGGCGGTGCCGATGCTGACCGGGCCGGTCTGCTGCCCCTGGAAGCCGTACTCCTGGCGACGGCCCCGCCGGTGGCTGCTGCCGCTGGGACGGCTCCGGTCCCGCGGGCTGCGCGACCGGTCGCTGCGGTCGCGGCTGCCGCTCGGCTCGCCGTCGACCGCGAACGCGTGCGTCGTGGTCCGCTGCGTCCTGCGTGCACCGGTGATCAGCTCATCGGGCCGGGGCCGCTGCGACGGCGGAACGTAGTCCTCCTCGCTGGCATAGCCACGACGGGCGGGGCCGTACCAGCGACCGACGTTCTCCCAGTAGTGCCGTGCGCGTTCGCTCCTCGCCAGTGAGTGGATCTCCTGGAGCGCGTTCGCCGCCTCGTGGCGCTCCTGGGCGTAGCCACGGGCCTGCTCCGCGAAGGTGATCACGGTGGCGAACTCCCGGCCGGCGGCGCTGGTGATGGAGTCCAGCGCCGTGAACCCGCGGAGGTAGTTCGCGATCTGCCCGGCCGTCCGGCGACCGCCGTCTGCCTCCGCGCCGATCCGGTCGCCGAGGCCGGTCCCGTCCGCGTTGTTGTACGGGCGGTTGCCGACCATCGGCTCGTTGAAGTGACCGTCCCGGTTGCTGCGCGGCCCGGTACGCGGGCGGTGCCCGGTGCTCGCGTACAGGTCGGAACGGATGCTCTGGTAGCTCTGGTACGCCGTCGACGACGTGTCGGCCAGCGTCGCCTGCGAGGCGAAACCGACAGTGTCGAACCAGGCCTGGGCCTGCGCGGTGACCTGCCCGACCGGTGTGCTCTGCGGCGGCGGCGACGGGGTGTCGCGCTCGACGTACTCGTAGGTGACGGTGCCGTCGGGGTTGCGCCTGGCCTCCCGTACCCAGGTCGGCATGCCGTAGAGCGCGCTCGGCGGCGGCGGTGCCGCGTTCGCAGGCAGGCTGCTGGGCGTCTGGTCGGAGGGCGCGGCGAGTGCCGGTTCCACCGCGGCCAGCGGGTGCGGCGTGGCCGGAGCGGGCGTGCAACTGGTCAGGCCCAGCGGGTCGGCCACGGTCAGCGGATCGCTCACGTACGCGGTCGGGTTCGGGCCGCCGGACAGGCCCAGCGGATCCGGGCTGACGTACCGGCCGGTGGCCGGGTCGTAGTAGCGGAACCGGTTGTAGTGCAGGCCGGTCTCGGCGTCGACGTACTGGCCGGGGAACGCCAGCGGCGTCGCGGTGCGGTCCGCGCCGCGTCCCCACAGGTCACCCCGCGACCACCAGCGCAGCCCGCCGCCCGGCTCGACCAGGTGGGTGGGGGTGCCGATGCTGTCGGTGATCACCGCGCGGAGCGTGCCGTCGTCGGTCTGCGCGACCGGCACCGGAGCGTCCGGGCGGTAGTCCCACGTGGTCGTGGTGGTGGCGCCGGCGGCGTCGCGGTGCGTCTGCTCCAGCATCAGGTCACCGGACCAGGCGAACGACACCTCCTCCAGCACCCGGTCGTCGTCGCCGAGGCGCTGCTTGGCGATGCGCCGGCCGAAGCCGTCGTAGCGGTAACGCCAGCGGTCACCGCCGGGCGTGACGGCCAGGACCATCCGGTCCTCGGCGTCCCACTCGAAGCGCCACGCGCCCGCGTCGTCGACCCGGCCGGTGAGGCGGCCCTTCGCGTCGTAGGAGAACGTCGCGTCGCCGGAGCGCACGAGCATGGTGCCGGTGAACTCCCAGCGCCCACCACCGGCGCCGACCAGGTTGCCGGCCTCGTCGTAGTCGTACCGCTGCGGGACGTCGCCGTCGACGGCCCGGATGCGGCCGGTGTCGTCGGCGGTGAAGGACTGGTCACCGGCGAGCGAGTCGGCGATCGCGGTGACCCGGTCGGTGGCGTCGTAGGTGTAGCGGCGCTCGGCGGCGTCGGCGATGTGCTGCCCGGTGAGCCGCCCGGCCGCGTCGAAGGTCTGCCGCAGCGCGACCAGGCCGCCGACGGTCCGGCCGATCTCCCGGCCGGCGTCGTCGTGGGTGAAGCCGAGCAGGTGCTCCCCGGCGGTCAGGCTCTCCGGGCGGCCGGCGGCGTCGAACGTCCACCGGCTCGACCGGCCCGACGGCGTGGTGCGCGCCGCGACCGCACCGGAGGCGGTGTACGAGGTGCGCACCGTCCGGCCGTTGATCGTCTCGGACAGCACCCGGCCCTCGGCGTCGCGGGTGAACCGCACCTGCGCGTCCGGGCTGAGCACGGCTGCCACGTGGCCGTCGGCGTCGTACTCGACGCGGGTGACGGCGTCGCCGGCCCGGCGTTCGACGACCCGGCCCCGCGCGTCCCAGCGGTAGCGGGTGACGGTGCCGGCGGCGTCGGTGTGCGCGACCAGCTGGCCCGCCTCGTCGTGCTCGTAACGCTGGGTACGGCCGTCGAAGTCGGTCTGCCCGCACAGGCGGCCGGCCGCGTCGTACTCGTAGCGCCACGTCCGGCCCGCCGGGTTCGTCACCCCGACGAGCCGTAGTTCCGTGTCGTACGTGAACTCGGTGCGGTTCCCCGCCTGATCCACCCGTGCCGTGGGCAGATCGAAGGGGCCGTACTCGAAGCTCACCGCCCTTCCTGATGCGTCGATGACGTCCACCAGATTCCCTTCACCGTCGTAGAACCACCGTTGCGTGGAGCCGTCCGGGCCGACCCGCCACGCGAGATCCCCCTCGGCGGTCCAGCCGTACGTCGTGACCGCGCCGTCCGGGGCCCGGGTCGCCCGGATCCGTCCGAGCGCGTCGAACTCGATGTCGTCCGCGTGTGCGGGCGGGCGCGGCGGGACCGGGTGGGTCGAGCCGTCCGGGAGCGTGAGCGTGCGCGCGTCGTGGTCGAACCGGGTGACGCGACCGAGCGGGTCGGTGCGCGACAGCAGCCGGTGCGCCGCGTCCCACTCCTGCCGGACCGTCCCGCCCAGCGGGTCGACGATCGCGGTGACCAGCCGGCGCTCGTCGAACTCGTACCGGGTCACCCGGCCCAGCGAGTTCGTCACGTGCGTGACGCCGTCGTCGTAGCGCAGGGAGTAGCGCAGGACGTCACCGCCGCCGCCGGTCCGGACGCAGCGGCCCGCCTCGTCGTAGTCGTAGCCGAACCACTCGCCGTTGCGGTCCTGCCAGCGCACGAGCCGGCCCGCGTCGTCGTAGCGCAGCCGCGTCTCGTGTCCGGAGGAGTTACGCACCTCGACCAGGTGTCGCCGCTCGTCGTAGCCGAAGGAGGGAAGGTGGACGGTGCCGTCGTCGGCACGGACGTGCGCGCCGACGACCAGGCCACCGGCCAGGTGCGGCACCACGACCAGGCCGGACGCGGAGAGCAGCAGGCCCGGCGTGCCGTCGGCGGAGCGTTCGATCCGCCACCCGGTGCGGTCGGTGACCACGTCGGTGAGCCAGGAGTCGCCGTGCGCGCCGGCGGGCGCGAACAGCAGCCGGCGGCCCGGCTCGGTGAGCAGCCAGCCGCCGCCGGCCAACCGGCGCAGCGGCCCGCCCGGGCCGGCGACCGGCAGCGCCTCGTCGCCCTCGGCCGGCATCGGGTACGTGTGGATCGCGCCGTCGGCGGCCAGGAACCGCGCGTACGTGCCGTCGGTGACGACGCGCTGGTCCAGCGTGGAGGCCCAGGTCGGGCCGAAGCAGCGGCCCCACCGGTAGTCGGAGCGGTGGGTCCGTTCCAGGGTGAGCCCCGGCAGGCGGGCGTCGATCTCGGTGTAGAGGACACGGCCGGTGGTGACGTCGACCGGGTCGCCGACCACGGGTGCCTGCGCGGTGGGCGTCGCCACCTCGGCGGCGGGCACGTCCACCGGCGGGGCCGGGGCCGGTGGTGGCGGGGCCACCTCTGCCTCGTGCGCACGGTAGGCGTCCCACCAGGCGTTCTCGGCGTCCGTCAGGGCCCGCTCGGCAGCGGCGACGGCGTCCGGGTCCGCGTCGGCCCGGGAGGTCAGCCCGTCCAGGTGGGCCGCCGCGGCGGACAGCGTCTTTGCCGCGTCGGCGACGGCGAGCGCCGACCTACGCAGCCCCGGGGGAAGATCCCGGCCGGTGACGTCCCGGGCCGCCGCCTCGTCCAGCCGGACCACGAAGCCGCCGGGCACCCGGACCTCCGTGCCGGCCCGGTGCCTGCCGGTCGCGTCGCGGGAACGCGCGACGAACCGGAACTCGACGTCGTACTCGACCGCGGCGGTGAGCTTGTCGTCCGGGTCGGTGCGCCGGGCCGGCTTGCCGGTCGTGCCGGCCGACACCTTGCCCTCGTCCTTCACCTGGGCGCCCGGGTCGGTCCGGTAGAGCTGCTGCTCGACCAGCGTGGCCGCGTTGACGGCGGCGAACTCCTGCCGCTCGCCCACCTTGTCCGCGCCACCCGGATGACCGACGCCGCCGACGACGAGCGGCCCGGCCGTCTTCAGCGCGAACGAACGGCCCGCGGTCTGCTCGTACTCGGTGTCCGCGGCGCGTTTCGCCGAACCGCCGATCTTCACCGTGGCGTCCGCGCGCAGGAGCTTCGGGCGGGCCACCAGGCGGGCGTCGAGGAACAGGTCGCGGCCCAGCCCGGCCGGCATCGGCAGCGGGTACGCGCCGTTCAGCATCGCCGGCAGCGCCTTGATCCGGCTCACCGTCAGCGTGTCGCGCAGGGCCGCGTCGACGTCCCGGCCGGGTGCGGCGCCGGAGGCGACGAGCGCCTGCCGCGCCGCGTCGTGCAGGTCGGACAGGTCGACGAGGACGTCTTCGACGGCGTACCGGCCCGGCTCGGGCAGCCGGTCGAACCCGGCCTCCTCGCGCCATCGCCGCCGGCCCTCGTCGGTGGTCTGCCCGGCGGCGACCGGTGTGACCGGGCCGGACGTGGCCAGTTCCCGGCCCTCGGTCGCCGAGTACGTGGTGACGTCGTGGACCGCGTGGACCGACACGCCGCCCTCGGGCAGCCCGCGCCCGGTGACGGTGACGGTGAGGCGGACCGGCCCGCGGTACGTGGCCACCGGCCCGGAGACGGTAAGCGACTGCTCGTACGTGCGAGCGGTGCGCTCGATCGCCTTGGTGGCCCGGTTGCCGAGGGCGGCGGTGCCGGTCAGGCCGGCGGCGACGGTGCCGGAGGCCGGGCCGTGCCCGGTGGTGCGGGTGGCGTCGTCCTGGACCCGGTCGGTCTCGGTGCCCTGCGCCCGCCCGGTCAGCGTGACCTGCGCCGCCGTCTGCGAGGTGGTGCGGGTCTGCGCCTCGCCGACCACAGCGCGGTCGGTGACGGACAGTTCGTCGACCAGGTCGATGCCGGTGAAGCCCGGCTCTGCCGCAGGCTCGGCGGTGAGCGTGACGTGGTACGTGGCGCCCCGGAACCGCCGCTCCAGCCGTACCGTCTCGCTCCGGCCGCCGTTGAGGGCGTCGGCCAGGTGCAGGTGGGCGGCGCCGAGGAAACCGGTGCTGCCGAGCCCTCGGATCGGGTCGTCCGGGCCGCGGTCCCGGGTGGGCGGCAGGATCGCCTGGGCGAGTTCCTCGCTCGACTCGCGGGCCAGGGCACGCCGCAGGTGCGGGATGCGGTCGGTGAGGTCGAGGTGGGTGGTGACGCCGCCGATGCCGAGGGACCGCGCCGGTCCGGGCCGGAACTCCGGTTGTGCCGCGTGGGCCGGTGTGCCGGGGCCGGCCGCGTCCGCGTTCTGCCGCTGCTGCGCCTCGCGTACCAGGTCGCGTTCCCGCTGCTGGTGCTCGGCCTGCTCGGCGCGCTCCTGATCCTGCTTCGCCAGCAGCGCGGCCGTGTCCGTGTCGTGCTTCGCGGCCAGCTCGTCGCGTTCCTGCCGCTGGGCGGGGCCGGCGTCCGGGCGGGCGTGCTGCCGCCGCAGCAGGTTCGCCAGTTCCGTGGCCTGTTCGCGCCTGAGCCGGGCGGCCTGCTCGCGCTGGCCGGCGCGGAGCGTCTCGCTGTTCTCGGCGTGCCGCAGGTGCAGCCGCACGTCGGCGGTGCCGTGCCGGCGGGCGCGGTCGCGGTCCTGGAGCCGCTTCAGCTCCGCCGGGGTCATCCGCATGACGACCGCGCCGGGCAGGGTGAGCCGCCGGCCGGCCCGCCGGGCCGGTGTGCCGGGCCAGCGGCCCAGTGGGCGCAGGTTGCTGTCGTGGCGGGCCTCGGCGACCACCTCGGCCTCGACGTCCACCCGTACCAGCAGCTCACGTTCGGCCCGGCCACCGCCGAGGCGCAGCTTGGAGACTCCGGAGGCGCTGCGCTCGCTGATCCGGCCCCACGCCCGCCGCCACGGCGTGACGGACAGGATGACCGCGCCGCCGGGCCGGCCGGTGCTGCCGCCGTGGTCGGCGACCGGCCCGCTGCCCGACGCGACGCCGGTGGCGGAGACGCTCAGCTCGACCGCGCGCGCGTGAGTGGTCTTGCGGGCGGTGCCGCTGGCGAAGGTCCGCTTGACGCGGGCGAACTCGGCGCCGTCGAGCACCGCCGGGTTGGTCGGGCGCAGCCGTACCCGCACGTCGGCGCGGGCGTCGGCGGCCCGCCGGCCGTGCCACAGGTTGCTCAGCGTCAGCGGGCGGCTGAACAGTTCGGCGTCGCCGGTGAGGCGCTCGGGTGACAGCTCGTCGGCGATCACCGTGGAGATCAGGCCGTCCTCGGCCGCGTAGATGTCGTCCCGGGCGGCCTCGCGCAGCGTGTCGGCCACCGCCTCCTGCAACCGGTCGGCGCCGACGAACGACTCCACCCGGCGTCCGTCGAGGTCGTGCGGCCCGCCGGTCATCCGGCTCAGCGGCGGCGGGTACGCCATGGTCTCCACATCGCGGGGGACCGGGCTGGGCTCGGCGTCCGGGCGCTGCCGGGAGACGCGCGCCTCCGGCACGAGCATGCGCACGTCGAGGCGGTTCGTCCGGGGCCGCGTCCCGGACGTGGCGACGACGGCGGGCACCCCCCGGCCGTACGCCCCGAACGACAGCTGCCGGCCCGCCTGGTTGACCCGGACGGTGGACCGGGTGCTGACGGTGAGGTCCAGGGTGGCGGCGAACTCACGCAGCCGTACCTCGGTGGGTCTGCCCTCGTCGTCGAGCGCCGGTCCGTGGTCGCTCTCGGTGGACTGCCCGCCGGTGACGGCGCTCTCGTCGGTGGTGCCCCAGGTGAACGCGGCGCGCGGCCCGCCGAGCAGCGTCGACGCGGCCTGGCCGAGCGGGCCCAGGACGCGTGGCTCCAGGCTCAGCTCGGCCGACCGGCTGTCGTCGCGGGCGCTGGTCACCGTGGACCTGGCGGTCCGCTTGTCGGCGGTGCCGATCGTGTCGTGGCCGAGCAGGTCGCCGTCGGACACGTCGCGGAGGCTGCCCTGGACGGTCACCACTGTGACGTGGTCGTGGAACGTGCCGGTGCGGATCAGCGGGATCGTCAGTCCGGGGCCGACGATCCGGTCCGCCAGGTGGCGCAACTGGTCGGGGGAGAGCTGGGTCCGCAGGTCCGTGTCGCGGCTCAGCGCGGCCTGGATCTCGGGGGTCAGCCCGTCGGCGAGCTGCGCGTCGCCGAAGTGCCGCAGCATCTCGTCGCGGGTGGCCAGGCGGAACCGGTCGTGGCCGGGCACCGACCGCACCGCGTCGGCGACCGTCTCGTACAGGCCCCGGTCGCCGACCCGGGTCAGGTACGCGCCGCCGAACGACTCGCCCCGCTCGATGCGCGCCGGTGCGAAGTGGGTCCGGGCGGTGCCGCGCCGTCCGCGCCACTCCCGGCCGTCGGGGTCGAGGGCGGTGCCGGGCAGCCGGTCGCCGGTGGTCCACTGGAGCGCGTCGACGGAACCGGACAGCATCCGCGGCGCGCGGCCCAGGACGCGCACCTGGACGCCGTACTCGACCCGGTAGCGGACGCCCGGCGCGGTGCCGGTCACCGTCTGCTTGCCGCCGGTCCGCTCGGCGATCGTCCGGGTGGCGCCACGCTCCCGGCCGCCGCCGATCCGCGGCCCGACGATCAGACTCAGCGGCGCGGTGTCCACACCCGCGCCGGCGAGGCCCCACAGACCGAACGGCCGCTTGGTGGCGGCGGCGCTGGTGCTCTCGGCGGCGAGCGCGGACGTGCCGACGTGTGTGAGCCCGTCGACCCGCTCCACCTCCTCGACGCGCCGGGCGACCAGGCGGACCTCGACCTGCCGGGCGCGGCCCGGGAAGAACCGCCGCCAGCCGGTGCGCGCGGCGCGCGGCAGCGAACCCGATCGCACCCAGCCGTCGTGGACGTTCGCCGGGTCGGTGACCACCATCGTCGGCAGGCTGCCGGAGAACGCCGCGTCGCTGAGCAGTCTCTGCATCACCGGGCGGCCGGGCGCGCCGATCCGCACGAGGTCGGCCATGCCGTCCTCGGCGAGGATCGCCTCCACCTGGTCGAAGAACGTGGCGTCCGGATCGGCCGGCCGGCTCCGGACGCTCTCCACCCCGAACCGGTCCGGCACCGGCGCGCCGAGCGCACGGTCCGCGGCGGCCGGCGCTGTCGCGTCCGCCGTCCGCAACCCCGTGTGTACGGCGAGAGCGACGGTGCCGGACGTCTCGGCCGGGCCGACGGCGGGACGGCCGGGCCGCACGAGCCTGGCGACGAACCGGATCGGCACCGTCACCTCGGTCAGCCCGGTGACCTTCACAGTGGTGGTGGACGTGTAGGTGTCCTTGTGGTCGGCGGAGTGCTCGGTGACCGGTGCCGTCGGCACCGAGCCGCCGACGCCGACGACGACACCGGGCATCGCGGTTACTGTCACCTTCGGCTCGACCCGCCGGTCCCGGTTGTGGCGCAGCCTGTGGGTGAGGTTCTCCCGGGTCTTGGCGGTGACCTTGCGCGGGTCGTCGTGGGCCCGGTCCACTGTGAGCGCGTCCCAGTCGAGGACGGCGGTGACCCGCAGCTCCGCCGGGCGCCCGCCGATCGTCACCGGGTACGGGCGGCCCTCGCCGAGGAACTGGTCCACGTCGTCGCGGCTGTCCGCCTCCACGGTAGCGACCACGTCGTCGGACAGGCCGGGGTCGAGGGTCCGCAGCGCCGCACCGAGCGCCGCGTTCTCGGTGGCGCGCAGCTGTTCGGCGAGGCCGAGGGTGCGGCTGTCCCGCAGGTACGACGGCAGGCCCCGGCGTACCGCGTCGGGCGACGGCAGCGCCGCGGTGGTCTCGGTGGCCGACGAGGTGGCGGTCCCGGCCGCGGTGCTGACCTCGTGGGCCGACGGGGTGGCCGGGCTGTCGGTCGGCGGGCTCGCCGGATCGTCGGGCGTGCCGGGGCCGTCGTCGCTGTCGTGCTCGCCGAAACCGCCGAAGCCGTCGTCGCCGTCGTCACCGAACAGGTCGAAGCCGCCGGATTCGCTGCCGCCGTCGGAGTCGTCGTCGGTGTCGCTCGCCGGGGCCGTCGACGCCGGCACGTGGGGTGCGTAGGTGACGTGGCCCGCCGGGTCGATCGTGCGGACCAGTTCCAGCCGGCCCCGCGGCCGGGCACCGACCACCGGGTAGTCGCGGGGCGTCCCGGCCGGGTCGTCGTACACGACGAGGTGGACCTGGGTGCCGCGGGCGGCGGCGAACTCGACCACGTCGTGCGCGTTGGCGATGCGCTGCCGTTCGGCGTCGTCGATCGGCGTGTCGCGGCGCTGCGGTCCCGGGTCGGGGGCGAGCACGGCCCGGACGAAATGGCCGTTGTCGTACGGGTTGCGTTGCCGCATCGCCGCGGCCACGTCGAGACTCATCGTGTCCCGGCCGGCGTGCAGGGTGCTCGTCCGCAGGGCGTCCGCGTCGCTCCCGGGCAGGCCGTCGGCGATCGCGTCGTAGAGGGATCCCGGTTGCCGGCCGAGCCCGCCACGGTCGGCGATGGCGGTGGCGGCGGCGAACTCCTGCTGGATGGTCCCGGAGTCGTTCGACGTCGCGACGAGGTGCGCGGCGACGAGGCGCTGACTGTCCGGAAGACCGACGGTCCGGGCCGGCCGCGCCGGGTCCAGGTCGGGATCGACCTCGGGCGGGACGTCCGGCACCGGGGTGGTGCCCGGCGCCGGCAGCGAGACGGCGGTGACGTACCTGTTGTGTGGTTGCGCGCCGAGCTGCCGCAGCTGCTGCGGCGTGAGCGTCTCCTGCCACGTCCACGACGGGCCGGGCACCAGGTCGGTGGGCGCGGCGAACGGCTTCGGGGCGGCGACTGCCGGCTTGCGCAGTTCGGCCCGGTACTCCTTGAAGCCGGTGCCCTCGGTGTAGAACAGCTGCCGGTTGACGTTCGTCGGCACGGCGTGCGACTGCGGCAGGAAGTTGCCGACGGCGAAGTCGGCCGCGAGCCGGGACAGGTCGGTGGGCGTGGCGGCGCCCACGAAGTCCGTCATGAAGGCCAGGTCGCGGTCGGGATGCCTGTTGTTCTGCGAGTCGACCTGGACGTCGACGGTGAGGACGTCCGCCGGCAGGCCGGCCGGCGTCGTCGCGCCGTGGGCGACGGCCAGTTCCTCGCCGTACGCCTGGTGCAGGCTCTCGGCCAGCAGGAGGAACTCCGCGCCCGCCTCGCCGAACCGGACCTCGGGCCGGCCCAGGGTGAGCAGGCCGTCGACGAACAGGTTCGGCTCCGGCGAGTACGGCAGCATCGGGTGGACGGTGGCCTGCCGGTCCCGGGACCGCATGTCCTCGTCCACGGCGGTGGTGAAGTCCCGGACGAAGGCGTCCCGGCCGGCCGGTGTGCCGAGCTTGGCGAGGCCGTTGTGTACGGCGGCCAGCTTCTGCTGCTCGGTCGTGCGTTCGGTGCCCGCGGGGAGGTCGGTGATCCTCGCCTGGTGGTCGCGTGCGCGTCGTTCCAGCCGCTCCCGGGTACGCCGGATCAGCTCCTCGGTGTCGCCGACGCGGTAGCCGCCGGAGATCATCAGCGGGCGGGCCGGTGGCTCGTCCTGCGGTCCGGCCGACTCCGGGTCGAAGCGGGTCCGGCGGTCGATGCGGTCGAACACGTGGGTGCCGTCGGCGGTCGTCCGGGCACCCCTGTCGAAGTCCTGGATCGACACGTACGGGTAGCGCCGGGCGTCGCCGTCCGGGCCGCCCTGCGCGAGGCCCTGGATCGCCGCCACCGTGTCGGGGTCGCGGAGCACCTGGTTGCGGGTGCGGCCGTACGGGAACTTGTCGTTCTTCGTCCCGACCGCGTAGCCGTTGACCGCCACCGGCACGTCGAGGCTCGCGGCGAGCCGGGCGGCCCGGGCGACCGCGTCCCGGAAGGCGAGGTCCGGCACCTCGGCGGTGGTGTTGACGCCGAAGACGAACGCGACTGTGGTGCCCGGGGCGAGTCCCTCGGTGACGGCGCGGACCACCTCGGGGATCTGGTCGACGTCGTCGGCGGGCAGCATCGAGTTGACGACGAACCCGATGGGCGCGCCGTCGTCCTTGAGGTCGGCCGTCTCCTGCCGGTAGTTGCCCGGACCGACGTCGCGGGTGTGCCGGGTCAGCTCGTCGAACCGCGCATTGCGGCCGCCGGGCACCCGTACCGGCTGGAAGCGGACCGGCGCCGTCCGGGGCGGCAGCCCGCCACGGTCGGGCGAGAGCACGTCGCGTTGCTGACCGGCGATCCGGTGGACGTTGCGCGCCAGCAACCGTGGATCGTTGCCGGGCTGCCGGGTGGTGGTCGCCATCAGCGAGTCGTCGCCCTTGACGAAGGTGCCGTCCAGGGCGCGGTCCGCCACCGAGTACTCGTCGCGCAGCCCGAGGAAGTGCCCGATCTCGTGCGCGAGGTCGAGGTCGGAGGAGTGCGTCGACCAGGCGGTCTGGGTGGTCGGTGCCGGGGTGCCGTGCAGCGCCACGACGGCGTGCGCCTCGCTCGGCCGGGTCACGAACTCCACTGTGACGTTGAGCTGATCGGCGCCGATCCGGAAGCCCCGGTTGTAGATCGCGTCGACCGCGTCGCGTACCCGGGTCTCCACGTCCGGCCGGGCATCCGCCGCCGTGTCGTCCCGGGCGTCCAGGAAGACCTTGACCGTGAAGTCCTGCACGTTGCGGTCGCCGAGGTCCAGCACCCGATGGTCGTACGCGATGCGGTTGTCCACCGCGTCGAGGCGCAGGCGGGGCCGGTCGCCCGCCGGAACGGTCAGGCCGGCCTGCTCGTACGAGCGCGCGACCACGTCGGGCACGCGGGTGTCGGGATGGAGCCCACGGTCGATGACGTCGTACGCGCTGGTGTTCGCGATCCGCCGTGGCGCGGTGTCGTGCTGCTCGGCGCGCGCCTGGGCGATCTCGTCGCGGGTCTTGGGCGTGGGGAACCGGTCCGGCAGGACTCCCGGGACGCGCAGGGTGTCGTCGGCCGGGGGAGCGGCCGGCGCGGCGTCGGTGCGCGGGCGGGCGTCCGGGTCCAGCGGCAGGCCGGTGACCGTGGCGAGGGCCTGGTCGACCTGGTCGGAGCCGGTCTGGCCGAGCGCGTCCCGCCACCCGTCGAAGTACGTGCGGACGCCGCCGTCGTCGTCCTGGACGAAGTCCCGCACCGTGGCGGGATCGCCGCCGTTGCGCAGGTACTCCGACGCGTTCACGAGCAGGTCGTGGCCGCCCCGGGCGGGGTCGTTCCGGACCGACGCGGGCTCGTGATCCCACGGCCGGGTGTCACCCGCCGTCCCGGTCACCGAGAGCGTGGGCTTGCCCGCCGTGAGCGCCTCCTGCCAGGTGTTCGCGCCCTCGGTGACCACGAGCGTGGCGCGGTTCCGGAGCCCGGCCATCTGTTCAGGTGTGACGTGGGGCAGCGCGGCGACGTGGACGCCGGCATTGCTCGTGGTGAGGGCTCGCTTGTCGTTGCCGAGGACCAGGACGACGGTCGTCCGGCCGGGCCGGGCTGCGGCGGCCAGCCGGTCGACGACCTTCTGGTGCGGAGGCGTGTCGGGCGTGTCGCCGTAGTAGACGAGCACCACGTCGGTGGCGTCGTCGCCGACCACTGTCGCGAGGTCGTCGGCCCCGGGAATGCCGGTGGCGGTGATGACGTCCCGGGCGGGCGGCGGATCGGCGGGCGGCGGGCGGCGGTAGGCCGGTACCCCGGTCGAGGTCTCGTCGAGTTCCGCCTTGACCGTCCCGGTGGTGCTGCGGACCTGCCGGGGGAACTGGTCCCACAGGAACGGCTGGAGCGTGACGACGTCGTGGTCCCGGCCGCCGGCGGCGTCGCGCAGCGGACCGGCCCACGCCTGCTGGAACCACTCCTGCTTCTGCTCCGCGGTCCACTCCGAGCCGTCGTCGTTCTTCGGTACGTCGACGGCCGGCAGCACGGTCAGCACGTCGCCCTCGGGGAGCGGGCTGGTGGCGAGCTCGTCCATGCGCAGGCTCTGGGTGTTGCCCTGCGCGCGGATCGTCTTCTCGCGGATCTCCTCCTGCCGGCCCACCTCCCACGCCCTGGTCGTCGGCGCGCCGGGCCAGTCCCTCGTCTTCCACGCTTGCTCATTCGTGCCGGGCGGCCGCTGCGGTCGCATGACGACGTCCATCCCGCCGCGGTGGCCGGTCCACTCCCGGTGGAACAGGTCGTACGAGCCCGCCGGTGTCCCGAACTCCTCCTGCCGGCCGAGCTGCTCGGCGTAGTAGGGCGTCTTGTTGCCGGGATAGGTCAACACGACCGTGCCCCGGTAGCCGGTGGCGGCCAGCCCGTCGAGCATCGCGACCGTCGCGGCCTGGTGGCCCAGACCGGGCGACCCCTGGTCCACGATGTGCACGACGCCGTACTTCTCGTTCAGCCTCTGGCCGACGGGGGTGGGCGAGGGCCTCGGGTCGCGGTGCCGCAGCGTGGCGGGTGAGAGGTCCGTCGGGGTCAGGTCGACGGCCTGGGCCGTGGGACCGGCCGACGGCGGTGGCGGCATGCCCGGCGGTGGTGGCGGTGGCGGCATGCCCGTCATTCCGGGCGGTGGTGGCGGTGGTGGCGGGGCCGGGGCACGGGACGGGATCTGCGGGTTCGGACGCGGGTCCGGCGTCTGGTCGTGCGCCGTCTGCGGCACCGGCAGGTCGCGTACCGGGCCGGCGGTCAGCGCGGCGTCGTGGATCGTCGCCAGATCCTGCGCGGTGAGATAGTCCGTCGGCCCGGTCGAGGTGGCCGCCTGCTGCGACGACGTCGGCAGCGTGCCGACCTCGAGGCCCATCACCCCGGGACGGTCGACTGTGGTGAACAGGTGCTCGGGGGCCTGGTGACCCTCCTTGGCCCCGAGGTAGTGCATCACCTCGTGCACCATCACCGACAGACGGTCCCCGGTGTTCCACAGGTGCTGGTCGGTGCTCACCCCGGTCTCCGAGGTCACCTCGACCGGCGGGTTGCGGCGTGGATCCGCCTGCCAGTCGCGGGTCATGCCGTCGCGCCACGGCGGCGTGTCGACGACCAGGTCGATGTGCAGCAGCCGGCCGTCGGGCAGCGTGTACCGGCCGTTGACCATGTCGTCGACGGTGCGCTGCACCGCCGCCGCGAAGTCCCGCAACTCCCGGGGGGACATCTGGTCGTTCTTCGAGACCAGATCCAGGTGTACGTCGAACGACCGGTAGTCCCTGCCGTCGGCGCTGAACTCCCGGGTGGTGAAGTCGATGGTCGTGATCTCGCCGCGCAGCAGGTGCGTGCCGGGGACGACGGTGTCCGTCCAGGGCACGTACCGCTCGGTGCGCAGCCGCTTCGGTTCCGCGCCCGCCTTGGCCTGCCGGAACTGCGGGCTCGGCTCGGACCGGGTGGGCGCGGAAGGGTCCGCGACGGCGAGCGGCGGCGCCTGCACGCTTCGCGAACCGTCCGGCGAGGGCTCGGTGATGTCGTCCCGCGCTGCCGTCGGTCCGTCCGGCGTCGGTGCGGTGCCGACGGCGCTCGTGTCCGTGGCGTGGTCCGCCACCGTGTCGCGGCCGGCGGTGTCCACCGAGGCGTCCGAGCGCACGTCGCCCGCTGTGGCGTCGGTAGCCGGGCCCGGTACCGCGACCGCCTGCTCCGTTGTGGAGGGCGTGCCGGCAACCGGATCGGTGGCCGAGGAGGCGACCACGGCCGGACCGTCGACCGCGACGCCGTCGACGGGCGCCAGTGGTGGCGGTGGTGCGGCCCCGGCGACGTCGCGTGGGGGAGCGGACGCCTGACCGCCGGTGGTCGAACCCGACGTCGGCGTACCGGTGGTCGGTGTGCTCGTGGTCGACGTGCCGGTGCTCGGTGCGGTGCCCGGCGTGGTGGTTGTCGGTGTGGCTGCGCTCGGTGTGCCTGCGCTCGGCGTGGCGGTGGACGGTGCGGGGCCGGACGGGACGGCCGCCGGGCCGGCAGTGGTGGCGGGCGAGGTCGCGGGTGCCGTGGTGTCGGCATCTGCCGTCTCACCGCTCGATGTCGGGGTGTCGAAACCGGGAAGTCCGCCATCGTAGGGCGCGGCGACGCCGGCGCCCGCTGCCGGGATGCCGGTCGCTGGCGTACCGGTGCCGGCGCTCGCCGGGTTGCCGCCCGGCGTAGCCGTGGTGTCGGCGCGCGGGGTCGTGGCTTCGCCGCCTGCGGCCGGGCCCGGCTCCGTGGCGACCCCGCCGACCCCACGCGGGTCGGCGCCGACGCCCGGACCGGCCGTGGCGGGCCCGCTCGGGGTCTGACCGTCTGCGCCGGTGGGGCCCGCGCTGCCGTTCGGTACGCCCGCTTGTGACCCGTCGCGGACCTGACCACCGGCGGCCTGACCATCCGGGGTTTGACCGCCGGGAGTCTGAGCGCCCGGAGTCTGACCGCCCGAGGTGTGACCGCCGACGGTCTGACCGCCCGAGGTCTGCCCACCCGCAGTTTGGCCGCCTGCGGTCTGACCGCCCGAGGTTTGAGCACCCGGGGTCTGACCGCCCGCCGTCTCGCCCCCGGGAGGCGGGCTGCCTGGTGCGGTGTTTCCGGCGCTGCCTTGGCCGGTGCCCGGGTTGCCCGGACCCTGGTCACCGGAGCCCTGATGCGCCGGGCCCTGATCCCCGGCACCGCCTCCGGCGGCCGGGCCGCCCGAGGGCTGCGGACCCGGGCCGCCGCCCTGACTTCCCGGGCCGGCGGACGAGCCGACGGGGGGCGGGACGGGTGGTCCGTCCACGGAGGTGGGCGGCGGCGTGGGGGCGGTGGTCGTGAGGTTCTTCGTCTCGATCGTCGGCGGTGGCGCACCGGCACCGGCGCCCGGGCCGTAGCTCTGGCCGACCACCGTGGCGTAGTGGTGGGCCATCCCGCCGATCATCGACGAGCTCATGGTGGCCCACGGGTTGAAGCCGCCGCCGCCGACCATCATGGTGAACAGGCCCTCGAACAGCGTCTCGGCGAGCGCCGACAGGCCCTCCCGTGACAGGACGCTGTTGTTGATCTTCGGGAAGAACTTGCCGCCGATCATCTGCACGCCGCTGACGCCCGCACCGATGAAGGCGCCACCGGCGAACGCCATCGCCAGATCCTTGTAGTCGAGGGACTTGCGGTTGCCCTCGATGATCTGCGTGACCTGGGCGGCGGCGCTCTGCCAGAGTTCCTCCAGGCCCTCCTGGAACGCCTCCCAGGCCAGCCGCATCAGCATGTTCCGCAGTCGCTGACGGAACAGGCTGATCAGCGCCCCGACGATCTCCTGACCGATCTTGATAAGGGCGGGCACCGCTGCCGCGCCGAAGCCGGAGGCCAACGCGATGGCGATCTCCACGACCTGGGTGAACGCCGCGATGACGATGTTGTACTGGGTGTTCTCCGAGTCCAGCGCGAAGTTGTAGGCCGAGCCGCCCAGCGCCAGCGCGATGTTGCCGCCGGCCGGCACGTTCTTGGTGATCCCGACCTGGTACTGCTGGAACGCGTCCATCGCCGGGCCGGACAGGCTTCCGGCCAGCCCGTAGCCGAGGTTGGCGGTGGCGCCCATCCCGTTGAGGATGGTGCTGCTGAGCGCGTACAGCTCGTCGCCCATGGCCCGCAGGGCGGCGGGGTCGGCCTTCGGGTACTCCTCGCCGACGGCGACGAGGATCAGGTCGTACGCCCACTGCCACTGCGGGTCGTTGGGGATGTGGAAGTCGGGCATGTCCTACCGGGCGCGGGTGGGTGGCTCAGGCGCCGGGGATGATCGGGGTGGGCGTGCCGTCCGGCGCGTAGCTCAGGTACAGCGGCTGGTAGCCGGGCACTGTCGGGTCCACGGCCGGGTTCTCCTTGACGACGAAGAACCGGCCCTGTCCGGGGTCGATCGCCGTGCCGTCGGGCGTGGTGACGGGGGCGCCGGTCAGCGGGGTGATCGAGTCGTAGAGGTTCGCGTCCACCCGGGTGCTGCCGTCCTCGAACGGGTTGAGCGCGATCAGCCGGTACTCCTCGGGCAGCGGCCGGCCGCCGACGTGCGCGGTGGCGTACTCCGGCCCCATGAAGTAGGACGAGATCGCCGGGTGGGCGGCGGTGAGCGGGGTCAGCGGCTCGGCGGGCTCCAGCGGCAGCATCGGCGTGCCCTGCTGCTGCGGGAGGAGCCTGGCCCGCTCGGCGACCGGCTCACCGGCCGCCAGCCGGCGGGACAGCAGATGGGGCCGCTGTGCCTCACCCTCCGCGGTGGGCTCCAGCACCGGGCCGGCCGCCGCCCGCCTCGCGTACGCCGGGCCGTCCAGGCCGTCGAAGTCCTTCGCCATCCGCCGGCTGACGTCCAGGGCGGCCTCGTCCGCCTCGCGGTACGCCCGGCCGCTCTCCTTGAGACCCTGGGCGGTGTAGTGCAGGGTGCCCTTGACGCCGCCGATGATCGCTTCGAGGTTGTCCAGGCCCTGCAGGAACTTCGTCGAGAACTGCTCGCCCATGTCGTCGTCGCCCCAGGCGTTCGCGTACCGGGAGCGCAGGGCGGTCAGCTGAGAGAGGTAGGACTCGTAGAGCTGGACGTGCGACTCGTACGCCTTGCCGAGCCCTTCCACACCGTCCGGGTCGACCCACAGCCGCCCGCCGGGATTGTTGCTGATCATTCGGGCCCCCGGGTCAGGAGTTCCCGCACGCTCGTCACCATGCGGGGTTCCTTCGGTAGGAACGCGTCCGCGCCGGCCTGGCCCCGGACCAGCTTGTGGGCGTCCAGACCGTCCGGCAGCATCGGCGCCAGCACGTCGGCCGCCTGGTTCATGACCTGTTCCTTGGCGTCGGCATAGGTGTCCAGGATGAGCCGGGTCAGGTCGGCGGTGGTGAGCCGCTTGTGGGCGCCGGAGGGGAACTGGATGTCGGTCAGCACACCGTTCTGGCCGACCGTGACGCTCACCTCGCGGCGCGGTGACGTCGCGGTGGCCGAGAGCGCGCTCATCCGGGCCTGCATCTCGGCGAGGCTGGTGCGCTGCCGCTCGTACTCCTGGAACAGGCCTTCGATGCGCTCGCTGTAGTTCACGACGGACCACTCCCTCGACGTCGCCGTCAAGTGAAGCCGCCACGATCGTCGCGCCGGAACTCCGGCCGGGGATCAGTGCATGAAAGTGCAACCACTCTTCCCCGGCTGTCGGCCGGTGGCGGCGGTTGCGGGGGCGCTGCCGTGCAATGTTGGGTGACGTTCGGACATGGTGGCGCGACCGGGTTGCCGCCGGGCACCGCCGCGGATCAACACTCTTCCCTGCCACCTTTCCCTGACACGAGGAGTCCGGCCGTGACGATGCCGACCGTCAGCACCACCGAAGAGGGTATGCAGCGGGCTGCCCAGGAGTTCTCCGACAAGGCCACCGCCTTCACCGGCCAGCTGCGCGCCGTGAACGGGCAGATGGCCGTCCTGATCTCCTCCTGGACCGGCCAGGCGTCGCAGGGCTTCAACCAGGCCATGGACAACTGGGAGAACGCGTTCCAGCGGGTGATCAACGAGCTGCTGAACATGCTCGAGGTCATGGGCGTGACCACCAAGGGCTACCAGACGGCCGAGGACGAGGCGTCGAGCGTGGCCAACTCCTTCGGCGCTGCCCTGCCGGGCATCTGAGCCGCATCCCCCGACCCCCGATCTCCCGAGAGGACTGACGTGTCCAACTACACCTTCGACTTCGTGCAGGCAGACGCCGTGCTGACGGACATGCACCGCATCAACGGCCAGATCCAGTCGTCGCTGGAGGAGATGGAGCGCACGGTCGAGGCCAGCCTGGCCCAGTGGACCGGTGCCGCCCAGCAGCAGTACCGGGTCTCGAAGGCGGCCTGGAACCAGGCGGCCGACTCGATGGTCGGCTACCTGGAGCAGGCCCGGCAGACGCTGCTGCAGATCTCGGACAACTACGGCACCACCGAGCAGCGTCACGCCATGATCTGGAACGACGTCCGCGGCGGCTGACCCGCCGGACGGCCGCCGCGGACGCGCGTGGCGGC
Source organism: Micromonospora sp. AB353 (assembly GCF_049538395.1). Lineage (NCBI taxonomy): Bacteria > Bacillati > Actinomycetota > Actinomycetes > Micromonosporales > Micromonosporaceae > Micromonospora > Micromonospora sp. AB353. The sequence continues at coordinate 80,608 of NZ_JBMVFV010000018.1, forward strand.
CGGCGTCGTCCGTCCCCGGCCCGGTGCGCCAGACGACCCGGGCCGCTGGGGTCTGTGCCAACGTTCCGCCGTCGACACCCGAGTGGAGTGAGCTCCTTGGCCCGCATTGACTGGGGATACCCCAACGACAAAGCCATCAGCGCGATGAACGCCTACGGCATGGGCGACGCCGCCATCGGGAAGCCGGAGGGCACCACCCAGGCGGCGTACGACTCGTGGATGGCCTTCTACAACAAGCACCAGAACAACCGCACCGGGGTGGACTACGAGCGGTGGAAGGACGAGGTCCGCGCCGAGCATCCGGAGTGGATCGAGGCCCGCGACTGGTACGACAAGAACATCCTCGACACCGAGGGCTGGAAGAACCTCGTCAAGACGTACAAGGACAACATCACCGACCCGTCGAACGTGAAGCCGCCCGCGTTCACCGACAAACCCGACTGGATCGACGAGGAGAAGACCCCGACCGACTCGGGCTTCAAGCCGCCGGCGATCAACCCGACGTTCAAGGGTGACACCGCCTCGACCGGCGGCGTGGCGGTCAACACCGCCGCGCTGAAGTGGTTCGCCGAGGAGGTGCTGGGCAAGGTCACCGGTGCCGGGAACATCCTGCTCACCACTGCCGATCAGGTGGGCGCGATCGACCCGCGTCCCGGCGCCTTCGCCCGGGCCGAGGTGCTGCGGCAGGCGGTCGTCGGGGCGACGGCTCAGGACGGCGGCGTCAAGGGCGACATGAAGGACATGCTCGTCAACATGAACACCGCCCTCCTCGCGGTGCAGACCGCCCTGCTGAAGATGGCAGTGGAGTACGACAACCTCGAAGAGCTGAACGCCCTGACCACCGACAAGCTCGGCGAGATCATGGGTGACTCCTTCAAGGGCCTGGACAACCTGAGCACCTACGGTCAGAAGATCATCAAGACCGACGGCAACTGACGCGGGCGGACGGGGCATGGGAAACGGTCTCGGTGACAGCAAGCTCGACGGGTGGAACGACCCGGCGGAGCCGGAAGGAACCTTCCCTCCGAAGGTGATCCCCGTCGGCGACCTGTACGACTACCAGACCTGGGCGACCGAGACCCGAGGCTGGCGCAAGCTCAAGGCCGCGGTGAACGGCGGCGCCGCCGTGTTCAGCGAGGAAGGGCTGAAGTACGCGGCCAGCCGCGTCAACGTGGAGTCGGTGGTCGAGGCGGCCCGGGCCTTCCAGGCGACGCAGGACCTGCTGATCTGGCTCGAGCAGACCATCCGCACCGCTGTCACCTCGATGGTCGGCGACGACAAGGCGTGGAAGGGGCCGGCGGCGAACGGGTTCCGCGACAAGATGAACTTCTACGCCGACCTGCTCGGCAAGCAGGCCGAGCACCTCGCCGGCGGCGCGGTCCCGGATTCCACCACCACGTCCAACAGCATCAACTCCTCGACGAACGTCACGTCGCTGCCGTCGCAGCTCTACGACGCCGCCAACCACCTCTCGTGGGCCCAGCAGACGATGGCCTACCTGGACGGCGCCTGGGCGACGATCGCCTCGCAGAACGGCGTCGGCGGCGGCGACGGCCCGGTGCCGATCAGCGGCACCGAGTACGAGAAGCCGATGGCCCAGCAGATGGCCGAGGTCGTCCACACGGTCGCCGAGCAATACAAGATCACCACGGACAAGGCGGGGACGTCCGGGATCACCATGCCGACGCCCAGCATCAACGTGCCGACCGGCCCGCCGATCTCGTCGCCGAACCTCACGACGCCGAACCTCACGACCCCGCCCACGCTCACCCCACCGGGGTTCACCACGCCACCCATCGGCGGCATCACCACGCCGGTGTTCACCACGCCGCCGAACATCACCGTGCCCTCGATCACGCCGCCGAACCTGGCCGGCACCGGTGGTCCGGGTTCCGGCCAGGGACCGGGCGCCATCACCCCGCCGGCGTTCTCGGGCCCCGGCGAGATCGGTGGTCCCACGCCCGGCGGGGGCGGGGGCGGGGGCAGCGGGCTGCCCGGCTTCGACGCGCCGGGCATCAACGGGCCGGGAGGCGTCGGCTTCCCCGGCGTCGGCGCACCGGGTGGGGTCGGCCTGCCGGGCGGGCTCGGCTCCGGCGTCGTACCGCCGGGCATCAAGCCGCCGGGCTCGGCCAACCTCGGCGGCGGCGCGGGCGGCGCCGGATCGGTCAAGCCGCCGTCGTTCTCCGGACCGGGCGAGGTGGGCGGCCCGAAGCCGGGGGCGGGCACGGGAACGGGAACAGGCATCGGCAGACCGGGCGGCGGATTCACCGCGCCGAGCATCCCGGGCTTCGGCCCACCCGGCGGCGCCGGTCCCGGCGCGGGCGGCAGCCCCGGGCTGCCGGAGAAACCGGACGCGAACGGGCTGCTCGGCAACAGCGACGACTTCGCCCCCGGAGCCGTCAACGGCGTGGACATCCCGGCGGCTCCCGGTGGCGCCGTGCCCGGTGGGGGTGGCTTCCAGTCACCGATGATGCCGGGCATGCCCGGCGCGGGCGCTCCCGGCGCCGGTGCCGGCGGCGGCTCCGGCGTCCCCGAGGCGCCGGATGCCAAGGGCCTGGTGGAGGGCGACGAGGCGGACTGGCGGTCACCCGGGTTCGACGGCGTACAGGTTCCCGGCGCGCCGGCCGGCGTCTCGTCCGGCGGCGCCGGGCTGGGCACCGGTATGCCGCCCATGCCCGGCATGCCGGGGCCCGCCGGCGGCGCGACGAACCCCGCCGGGGCCGAGTCCCCCGACGCCCGGGGACTCGTCAGCGGCGACCCCGAGACCTGGGGGCCGGTGGGTGTGGACGCGGGCTGGCCGGACGGGTCGGGCGGCGCGCCGGCCGGTGGCGACGGGCTCGGCGAGATCGGGA
>NZ_JBMVFV010000019.1:0-83211 GCF_049538395.1 Micromonospora sp. AB353
GGACGCTTCGCGACGATCGGCGCAACCGGACAGACGTACGGCTGCGGCCACCCGGCCGCGGCTGAGGGATCCTCAGCGCAGCGTGCAGACCGTGCCGTTGAGGCGGAACGCCCCCGGCGGCACGTTCGGCCCGCTGTACGCGCCGACGAAGCCCACTGTCGTGCTCCCGCCGTCGGCGGCGAGCCGCCGGTTGTCGGCGGTCGGCGTCACCCGGACGTCGCGGCCCTGCTGGTCCCAGGTGGCGCTCCACCCGCTGCTCACCTGCTGCCAGGCCGTCGGCCAGGTCCAGGTCAGCGTCCAGCCGTCGACGGCCTTCGCACCCGTGTTGATGACCTCGACGTTCGCCACGTACCCGTTGCCCCAGTCGTTGTCGTCGTTGAACCGCACCGCGCAGGAACTCTCGGCGGGGCTGCCGGTGGCGAACGTCAACGGCGGCGACGACCACGAGACCCGCCCGGCGGTGTCCCGGGCCAGCACGTTGACCGTGTAGCGGGCGCCCGGTTCGAGGTTGCCCACGGTGAGCGACGTGCCTGCGGTCTCGCCGAGCTGCTCGCTCACCGCGCCGTACTGCCTGTGCACCTCGTACTTGGCGATCGGCGAGGCGCCCGGCGTGGCCGCCGGCCAGGAGATGGTCGCCGCGCGGTCGGTCACCGCGCTCGCCGTCGGCCGGCCCGGGGCACCGGGCCGCCCGGCCGAGCTGCTGGCAGGTCGCAGCACGAGCGTGGTCAGCGAGTACGGCGGCAGCGTCCGCGCGGCCGCGTTGCCGGAACGGGCGGTGCTGATCGCGGTCGCGCCGTTGGTGAACGTGTGCACCGTCGGCGCCTCGTCGGCCGGGGTGAACCCGGCGTAGTCGAGCGCCACCGGGTACGCGGTGTCCGGATCCTTGTTGAGCAGCAGGACCGCGACGCTGCCGTCCGGCCGGCGGACCGCGTGCGCGGCGACCAGCGGCTGGTCGGTCCCGGCGCGGACGAGCTGGTCACCGGGCCGGACGAACAGGTTCATCATGGACAACGCGTGGTACGGCGCGAACGGGGTGTTGAACGCCGGCTGGCACACCTCACCGTCACTGGTGCAGTTGCCGCTGGACAGCAGTCCGAAGTCGCCGTAGTCGGTCTGCCCGGCCACCTCGGAGACGGTGCCGATGCCGTTGTGCACGTTCCACCACTGCACCGTGAACACGCCCTGCTCCAGCAGGCCGCTGTAGGCGTCGGCCAGGAACAGCGCGCCCGGCGCGGTGGTGCGGCCGGCGTCCACGTTCAGCTCGGTGAAGCTGATCCCGATCCGGTCCGCACCGGGGCCGGCGTGCCGGGCGATCTGCTGGCGCAGCAGCCAGGCCGCGTCGGGCAGATGGTTGGTGCGGGCCAGTGAGTCGGCGGCGCTGCCGCCCGGGTACCAGTGCACGTCCACGAAGTCGATCTTCGGGCCGGCGATGGACAGCACGGTCTGGTTCCACGGCCCCGGATCCGATCCGGCGGTGATGCCGTCCGGCCAGTTGCCGGGCATGGTGAGCACCGCGCCGACCTTGATGCTCGGGTCGACCGCCTTCATCGCGTCGGCGTACTCGACCACCAGCCGCGCGTACTGGGCGGCGCTCTTGTCCGGGTGGTCGTCGGCCTCCCAGGCCGAGCCGTAGTGGCCGTTGCCGTAGTTCTCGTTGCCGACGGTCCACCACTTGGCGCCGTAGCCCTTTGTGACGTTGGCGTAGCGGACCCACGCCGCCGCCTCGGCGGGCGTGCCGGTGCCGTAGTTCGCGATGATCATCGGCTCGGCGCCGACGCGGCGGGCGCCGGCCATGAACGTGTCGAAGTCGGTGTTCGGCGCGACGTAGCCGCCGGGCGCGGTGTGCGTCTCCCAGTGGTAGATGTCGGCGTACGAGCCGCCGGGGTAGCGCAGCATCTTCACGCCCGCGGCCTTGAGCAGGTCGGACGTCTCGGCGCTGCCGAGCTGCGAGTCCCAGATGGCGTGGTTGACGCCGAGCGCGGTGGCCGGGACGGTGGCCAGCCCGGCGCGGGTGTTCACGGTGACGGTGACCGGGTCGGTGGGGTCGGCGGCGGCGACCGGCCCGCCGACGGTGCTGAGCGCGGTGGCGAGCAGCAGCAGGCTGGCCGCGAACGCGGTGGTTCTCCTCATGCGGGGGTGTCCTTCGGAGTGGGACGACGAGGCGATGCCCGGTCTGCGTCGTCCTCCCGGAGCCGTGACGGCGGCGGGTGCCCACGAACGACGATCGGCTCCGCGCGGCGAGCCATCGATGAGGATCATACGCCCGGCGCGGGGGAGTGCAGGGCTTAATTTATAGACAGGAGTCTTTACTGTTAACAATGTTTAATTTATGTTCGGGGCACCTTCCGTTCCCCCCGAAGGAGTTGCCACCATGCGCCGAAGAATCACCCTCCCGCTGCTCACCGCCGGTGCCGTCACCGGGACGCTGGCGCTCGCCGCGCCCGCCCAGGCCCACGGCTACGTCTCCTCGCCGCCGAGCCGGCAGGCGCTCTGCGCGCAGAACCGGGTGCCCGACTGCGGTCAGATCAAGTACGAGCCGCAGAGCGTCGAAGGCCCCAAGGGCCTGCGCAGCTGCCACGCCGGCATCGCCCAGTTCGCGGTCCTCAACGACGACAGCCGCAACTGGCCGGCCACATCGGTCGGCAGCACCGTCACGTTCACCTGGGTCAACACCGCCCGCCACGCCACCGCCAACTGGGAGTACTGGATCGGCGGCACCCGGGTCGCCGTGGTCGACGGCGGCGGCCGCCAGCCCGGCGCGACCGTGTCGCACACCGTCAACCTCGGCGGCTTCTCCGGCCGGCAGAAGCTGCTCGCCATCTGGAACATCTCCGACACCGCCAACGCGTTCTACTCCTGCGTCGACCTCCAGATCGGCGGCGGAGGCGGCAACCCCACCCCGTCACCCACCCCGACGGCTGCGCCCACCCCGACCGTTGCGCCCACCACGCCCGCGCCCTCGCCCACCCGGACCAGCACCCCGGCGCCGGGCGGCACGTGGACCGCCGGGCGGGCCTACCAGGTCGGTGACACGGTCACCTACGACGGCCGCAGCTACCGCTGCCGCCAGGCGCACACCGCCATCGCCGGCTGGGAGCCGCCGAACGTACCGGCGCTGTGGCAGCAGATCTGAGCCCGCGTACCCGCGCGGCGGAGCCGGCCGGTCCCCGGCTCCGCCGCGCGTCCGCCCGCCCCGCCACGGCGCTACTCACGGTGATGCTGGCCCTGACCGGGTGCGGCGGCCCGCCGACCGCCGATCCGTCCCCGCCGGTCCCGTCCGCCACGGCCCCGGTCCCGGCCGGCGCGGACACCACGATCAGTGGGATCGACGCGCTGTTCCTGGCCATGATGGTGGCGCACACCGAGCAGACGCTGGAGATCGTCCGGCTCGGCCTCGACCGCGCCGGCGACCCGCGCGTCCGCACGCTCATCGCCGCCGTCCGGTCCACCGAGACCGACGAACTGGCCACCATGCGCGGCTGGCTGCGCGAAGCAGGCCCGTCGGCTGCCGCCGCGGCCGCCCGGCACGACCACTCCGGGCACAGCGACGCCACCGCCGGACTGGCCCGGCTGCGCGCCGCCGCGCCCGCCGACGCCGACCGGGTGCTGCTCGACGTGCTCACCCGGCACCAGCGCACCGCTGCCGACCTCGCCCGCGCCCAGGTCGCCGCCGGGACCAGCGAGCGGGTACGCGACCTCGCCCGCCGCGTCGACCGCTCCCGCACGGCCGAGGTCGAGCTGATGGCCGGCCTGGGCTGAGCGGCGGGCCCATGGACGTCCTGGATTCGTCCGGACGGACATGACCTTCGTCACGGTCGCGCCCGCCGGCCGCGCTCCGACAAGGCCGGCGAATCGGCGCGCACCAGCCCTTTCCGTGAGCCGCCCGGGCAGATCGGGGCCGGTGGCGCGGCCGGTTCGGGTGTCGCCGCGGTTCTCCCGTCGGCAAAACCGGCCGCCTCTCGTCCCAGGTCATGGCTACGCTGTCGCCCGGACGTCGCCCGCCGCGCGTTCCGCCCGCGCTCCGCAGACGGCGCGCGGCGCCGCCACCGCCTCCCAGTGCCGGACCGGATCCAGGAGACCGTCAGTGACCCAGCAACCCGTAGCGACGTCGACGACACTCGACGCCGCCGTACTCAAGGTGGCCGGCGTCGTCGTGCTCGGTGCGATCATGTCGATCCTCGACGTGACAGTCGTCAGCGTGGCGCTGCCGACGTTCCAGAGCGAGTTCGACGCCACGTACGCCCGCGTCGCGTGGACCATGACCGGCTACACGCTCGCGCTCGCCACGGTGATCCCGCTCAGCGGCTGGGCCGCCGACCGGTTCGGCACGAAACGCCTCTACATGGTGGCGCTGGCGCTGTTCACCATCGGCTCCGGGCTGTGCGCCACGGCCGACTCGATCGGCGAGCTGATCGCCTGGCGGGTCGTCCAGGGCCTCGGTGGCGGCATGCTCATGCCGCTCGGCATGACGATCATGACCCGGGCCGCCGGCCCGCACCGCATCGGCCGCCTGATGGCCGTGCTCGGCATCCCGATGCTGCTCGGCCCGATCACCGGCCCGATCCTCGGCGGCTGGCTGATCGACGTCGCGAGCTGGCACTGGATCTTCCTGATCAACCTGCCGATCGGCGTGGTCGCCCTGGTCTACGCCCAGCTCGCCCTGCCCAAGGACAACGCCGAGCCGTCCGAGTCGTTCGACTTCCTCGGCATGCTCATGCTCTCGCCGGGTCTCGCGCTGTTCCTCTACGGCATCTCCACGCTGCCCGAGACCGGCACCGTCGCCGACACCAAGGTCTGGCTGCCGATGCTCGCCGGCGGCGCGCTCGTGGTCGCCTTCGTGCTCTACTCGTTCCGGCCCCGGCACCCGCTGCTCGACCTGCGGCTGTTCCGCAACCGCAACCTGACCATCGCCGCCGTCACCATGTTCGTGTTCATCATCGCGTTCATGGGCGCGGGCCTGCTGTTCCCCAGCTACTTCCTCCAGGTGCGCGGCGAGACGACGCTGACCGCGGGCCTGCTGATCGCGCCGCAGGGCATCGGCGCGATGCTGACCATGCCGATCGCCGGCATGCTCGCCGACCGCGTGCCGGTCGGCCGGACGGTGCCGTTCGCGCTGGTGCTCATCGCGGCCGGGTTCTTCACCTTCACCCAGCTCGGCACCGACACGTCGTACTGGCTGCTCTGCGGCTCGCTGTTCGTGATGGGCCTCGGCATGGGCGGCACGATGATGCCGATCATGACCTCGGCGCTGAAGACGCTCAGCGCGGCCGAGGTGGCGCGCGGGTCCACGCTCGTCAACATCCTCCAGCAGATCGGCGGCTCGGTCGGCGCCGCGGTCATGTCGGTCATCCTCACCAGCGAGCTGAACGGTTCGCGGCCGATCCCCGGCGTCACCGACCCGGCCACCGGCACCCCGCTGACCGAGGCCCAGCTCGCCATCGCCTCCCAGCAGCGGCCGGAGCTGATCCAGCAGTTCCCGGTGCCGCCGTCGCTGATCGAGCGCGGGCTCGACTACGCGGCGAACTCCTTCTCCACCACGTTCTGGGTCGCCTTCGGCCTGGTGTTGCTGACCTTCATCCCGGCCGCGTTCCTGCCCCGCCGCCGCGAGCCCTCGCACCTGCTCGACGGCGACCCGGGCGAGGACAAGCGTCCGGTGCCGGTCCCGATCCACTGACCGCCGCCGTGATCCAGGGCCGGACGCACATGCGTCCGGCCCTGGGCCGTCTGCGGCGCCGCGATCCGCCACCCCCGCCACGGCCGGCGCCTAGGATCGGAGACGGAACCGGAGGAAGGCGGCCAGCGTGAGCGCAGACGACGCGCAGCGGTCGGCGCGACGGCGTAACCGGCTGCTGCTCGCGGGCCTGCTCGCCGTCGTCGGGCTGATCCTGCTGCTGCTCGGCCTCACCGTCGCCACCGGCACCGTCGCCGGCGTCGAGGTGGTGCTCGCGTTGTTACTGCTGGTCACCAGCTACGCGATCCAGCGGGTGGCCCGCCGCGAGACCGTCTACCGCGACGAGCGGCGCTGACCGGTAGGGCGGTCCGGCCGGGCTAGGCTGCCGGTGTGGATCACGAAGACCGGATTGCGCTGTTCCTCGACTACGAGAACCTGGCCCTCGGCGTACGGGACCATCACGGCGGCCGGCCGTTCGACTTCCGGCCGATCGCCGACGCACTCGCCGAGCGGGGACGCGTGGTGGTACGCCGCGCGTACGCCGACTGGTCGTACTTCGACGAGGACCGGCGCATGCTCACCCGTTCACACGTCGAGCTGATCGAGATCCCGCAGCGGATGGGCGCCTCGCGCAAGAACGCCGCAGACATCAAGATGGCGGTGGACGCGGTCGAGCTGGCGTTCGAGCGCGGCTACATCTCCACGTTCGTGATCTGCACGGGGGACAGCGACTTCACCCCGCTCGTGCACAAGCTGCGCGAACTCAACAAGCGGGTGATCGGCGTCGGGGTGGAGAAGTCCACCTCCGCGCTGCTGCCGCCGGCCTGCGACGAGTTCCTCTACTACGACCGGCTCGAAGGCGTGGACGTACCGCCACCGGCCGCCCGCCGGTCGCGTCCGGCCCGGCCCTCACCGGCGGAGCCGGCGCCCGAGCCCGCCGTCGAGACCGCACCGGCCGAGGAGGAGTCGTCCCGCGACGTCGACACGCTCGCCGTGCAGCTCGTGCAGACGGTGGCAGGCATGCAGGGCAGCTCCAGCGGTGACGTGACCGCCTCCGCGCTCAAGCGCGCGCTGCTGCGCAAGGACCCCACGTTCAGCGAGTCCGACTACGGCTTCCGGACCTTCGGTGAGCTCCTGCGCCACCTCGCGGCGCACAACGTGGTCGAGCTGGCCGCCGGGCCGGCAAAGGGCGATCCGGAGGTGTCCCTTCCCGAGCAGGGCGACCGGGAGGTCGCGTTCGGGCTGCTGCGCTCCGTGGTGGTGGACCTCGCCGCGGACGGTGGCGCGGTGGCGCTGTCCGGCCTCAAGGACCAGCTCCGGCGGGCGCGGCCCGACTTCAGCGAGAAGAAGCTCGGCTACCGCAGCTTCCTCCAGTTCTGCAAGGCTGCCGCGACGGGCGGCGCGGTGAAGTTGCGCTGGAGCCCGGACGACGGCGACTACCTCCTGACTCCCCAGACCCCCTGACCGAGTCCTCCCCGCCCGCCCCGCCCTTCACCCCGCTCGTCGAGACTCGGGGACACCTCGGCTTGATCCACGCCAGCTCGCCGAGGTGGCGGGGTCCGAGCCCGCCGGATGCCGCCACCTCGGCGTAATGGTGTCGATCAAGCGACCGCCACGGCAACCGTCCGGGCACGCCGATCAGCAGCCTGGGCGTGGCCACCTCGTTCGCCATCCTCGGCCGGTACGTCGAGGATGGCGGCACCGTCATCCCCGGCTGGCACTCGGCACCGCGGGGTCAGGAGAGGGCCGCGTCTACCTGGGCTGTCGCGCCGAGCCTTACCGCCAGGCCGAGCCGTCGGCCCACCTGGTCCAACAGGGCCGGCTCGGACGAGACGCTCGGGCTCGGCTCCCCGGTCGGGCCGGGCTCCCCGGTCGGGTCCGGGTCGCCGGTCGGGCTCGCGGTCGGCGCTGGAGTCACCTGGTCGCCGGGAGGGGGGCTGGGCGGTTCGGCGGGCGTCGACGGATGCTCCCCGACGCGTGCCGGCAGCGACCCGGCGACGGGCGGTGCGGTGGTGAGGATCCGCGCCCCGGACTCCACGGTCGCGTTCGGGGGGCGCTTCGGTGGCGGCGCGGGCCGGGTCGGCCGGACCGTCGGCGACGGCGGATCGACCGGGTTCGTCACGGGCGGCACCCCGGGAGCGGGAGGCGCGGCCGTGGTGGCGGGCGCGGTCGCCTGTCCGTGCGCCGGATCGGTCTGCCCGGCTGTCGCCGTCCAGGTGCCGGCGGAGGTGACGCCCAGCAGCACGGCCACCGCCGCGACGCCCGCCGCGGCCAGCCGCTGGGGGAGTGCCCGGTCGGCCGGGGCGTCCCACGGGCCGAGCGGCCGGGATGGCCGGGGCCGGGCGGCCCGGTGGGCGGACCGCAGAGCCTCGACGTCCTCGACGAACGCCTCCCGCGTACCGGTGGCGTCGGCGTGGGCCAGCGTGAGGTAGAACCTGGCGTTCGCCGCGCCCGGGGCCGGCATCCGCAGGCCCGCCGGAGCGCCGCCGTCGGCGTCGTGCAGCAGGGTGACCGGACGGTCCGGGTGGTGCCCGAGGCCGCGTAGATCCCGCAGGGGCCAGTCCCGCCGGGCGTCGGGCCCGGCGAAGGCCACCCGCCGGTCGGTCACCACGGCGGCACCACTGTCCACCACGCGCAGTCCCGCCGGCAGCGGGCCGTCGGCCGGGTCGAGACAACCGGCGAGCGCGCGGCCCGGCACCGGCAGCCCGGGCAGGTGCCGAGCCGTCGCCTCGACCAGGTCGACCGTAGGCAGGATGCGGTAGACGACCTCGCCGTCGTCCAGCGGCACCGGCAGCGCGGTGCCGGGCAGTGGGCAGCCGCGGAAGCCCGCCGCCTCCATCGACAGCCGGTCGAGGTGGTCGGCGCGGCGGCGCCAGGTCCGGGCCGCCGCCTCGTACGCCTGGCGCCGGCGCTCGTTCTCGCGCCGCGCCCAGGCCAGTCGCCGCTGCGGATGAGCCCCGATCGCGTCGGGTCGCCTCGCCATCACGCCTGGTACAACGCCCTGCGGAGAACCCGGATACGTGAGCGCGGCTATCGTCCGTGTTGGCGGTGGTATGCCCGCGATTAGACTTCGGGGCATGCCGCGGATCGTGCAGTTGCTGGCCTCGCCCGTGCACCGGTACGTGGGCCGCCCGGCGGACGGACCCGCCCCCGCGCCACCTGGTGAACTGGTCGACCGGGTGGAGCTACGCGCCGGGCTCGGCATCGTCGGCGACCGCTACTTCGGCCGTCCCGCGCACCGGCAGGCGAGCGTCACGCTGATCGCGCGGGAGTCGCTGCCGCCCGGCGCGGACCTCACCCAGCTGCGGCGCAACGTACTGACCGAGGGCATCCCGGTGGACGATCTGGTCGGGCACGTGCTCACGCTCGACTCCGGCGACGGCCCGGTCAGACTGCGCGTGCATCGGGCCGCGCCGCCCTGCGCCTGGCTCGACGTGGTGGTCGCGCCCGGTACGTGGAAGGCGATGCGCCGCCGCGGCGGCGTCCGGTGTGCCCCGCTCACCGACGGCGTGCTGCGGGTCGGACCGGTCACCGTGTCCGTCGACGACCGACAGCGAGGGAACTTTCCCCGCCCGCCGGCCGACCAACCGGAGGGCGAGCGGCACCGCGGCCCCGTCAGGAGGGACGCGGAATGAACCGAGCGGGGCGCGCATCCGTACCGTCCGGCATGAGCATGCCGGACCGGCGGGCCGGCCGCGGATGAGCCCGGACGCCGACGACGAGCAGGTCACCGGGTGGGCGCGCCGCGCCGCCCGGGGTGACCAGCTGGCCGCTGCCGCGTTCGTGCGGGCCCTCCAGACGCCGGTGTGGCGCTTCCTCGCCCACCTGGCCGGGCCGGCCGAGGCCGACGACCTGACCCAGGAGACGTTCCTGCGCGCGCTGCGCAGCCTGCCCGGCTTCGCGGGCCGGTCGTCGGCGCGTACCTGGATCTTCACCATCGCCCGCCGCGTCGCGGTGGATCATGTGCGGGCGGCGACCGCCCGGCCCCGGGTGGCCGCGCTGCCGGACTGGCAGGCCGCCGCCGAGGCGGCCGGCGCGGTGACCGGCGGCGGGGACGACGGCGTGGTGCTGCGCGGTCTCATCGCCACGCTGGCACCGGACCGGCGGGAGGCGTTCGTGGCGACCCAGGTGCTCGGCCTGTCCTACGCCGAGGCGGCCGAGGTGTGTGGCTGCCCGGTGGGCACCATCCGCTCCCGCGTGGCCCGCGCCCGGGAGGATCTGGTCGCCGCCTGGTCCGGCGACGTCCGCGACCGCCGGGCCCGCTGACACCACGACCACCGTGCCCTGCCGGGACCACGACCGGCCGGGAAGGCCGCGACCCGGAGACCCGCGCGGCGGGCCGTCAGGCGGCGCGCCGGTCGCGGGCCTGTGCGGGGTACGGGCCGGGCGGCACCAGCCGCAGCGCCGGCGCGGCCGGTTCCTCGGCCGGCAGCGCCCACCGCGAGCCCTCCGACCGGCGTTGCCCGGGCGGGGTGTCGCCGGGGCGCCGGCCGAGGCGGGACAGCACCAGCATCACGGCCCAGCCGACAAGCAGGAAACCGTGGCTGACCAGCCGGGTCATCGCCACCTGCCCGGTGATGAGGTCGTTGACGGACAGCAGTACGAGCGTGGCGACGAACGCGCTGAGCATCGGCAGCAGGCCGGACGGGGCGGACCGGCGCGCGGCCACGTAGAGGAACCCGGCGCCGACGGCGACGTTCCACGCCGCCGACTCGTGCCACAGGTGCTGGCCGGAGGCGTGCGCGTGCTCGACGACCGCCTCCCGGCCGATCTGGGCCAGGCCGAGGACGAGTTGCACCGCGCCGAGCAGGCCGAGCGCGCCGCGCAGGCCGAGCGTGATCCGGTGGCGGCGGCTGGGCCGGGGCGGGGGAGCGGCGGCCAGGACCGCGTCGACCAGGTCGGGCACCCGCGGGGCGAGCTGCGTACGGGCCCGCCGGGTCACCGACGCCGCCGAGTCGAACCAGCCGCGGCAGCCGGCGCAGCCGGTCAGGTGCGCCTCGGCCGCCTCGATCTCCGAGCCGGACGCCTCACCGTCCAGCTGTGCCGACAGGATCTCCCGCCACTGCTCACACACCATGTAGGGATAGTCGTCGCCAGAGCCGCGCTGGTTCCCGGCGGGGTGCGGGTCACGCCGCGTCACCCGGCGGCGACGGTCACGGCGCGTCGGACGTGCCGGCGACTACCCCCGGCGGGTACGGGTAAGCCCGCCCGGGAGGGGCCGCTGTGACACGCGAATTCGTGAACTGGTCCGGTAGTCTCCGCTTCGAGCCGGCGGACCGGGCCGAGCCGGCCGACGAGGCCGAGGTGTGCGCCCTGGTGCGCCGTGCCCGGGCTGCCGGCGCCACCGTCCGGCCGGTCGGCTCCGGGCACTCGTCCAGCCCGCTGGTGCGGACCGACGGGATCTTACTCAGCCTGGACCGGCTGTCCGGCGTGATCTCCGACGACGGGCGGCTCGCGACCGCTTGGGCCGGCACCAAGCTCCGGGCGCTCGGCGAGGGGCTCTACGACGCCGGGCTGGCCATGGACAACCTGGGTGACGTCGACTACCAGTCGATCGCCGGGGCGACCGCCACCGGCACCCACGGCACCGGCATCGGATTCGGGAACCTGAGCACCCAGGTCACCGGCGTACGCCTGGTCACCGGAACCGGCGACGTGCTGGACGTGGACGCGCGCCGCAACCCGGACCTGCTGCCCGCCGTCCGTCTCTCCCTCGGTGCGCTGGGCGTGGTCACCCGGATCACGCTTGACGTGCAGCCGACCTACCAGCTGCACCGCCGTTCCTGGTGCGCGCACCTCGACTGGACCCTGGACCACCTCGCCGAACTCCAGCACACCAACCGCAACATGGACTTCTACTGGTACCCGCGCAGCGACCAGACGCAGATCCGGGTGATCAACCGCACCGACACGGACGCCGCGCCGGAACGGGCGCAGTCCCGGCTGCCGGACGGCGAGCCCCGGCAGAGCCAGGTCGGGCCGACCCACCGCACCATTCCCCGGGACCGGGAGCTGCGCTTCGAGGAGATCGAGTACATGCTGCCGTCGGAGGCGTTCCCGGCCTGCTTCGCCGAGGTACGCCGCCGGGTGCGCGACCGGCACCGCCGGGTGGCCGCCTGGCGGGTCCTCGTCCGCACCATCGCCGCCGACGACATCTGGCTCAGCAACGCCTACGGCCGGCCCACCACCACGATCGCCTGCCTGCAGAACACCTCACTGCCGTACGAGGAGTACTTCCGGGACGTGGAGGCGGTGTTCCGGCACTACGGCGGACGCCCGCACTGGGGCAAGAAGCACTGGCTCGGCGCGCGGGAACTGCGTCCCCTCTATCCCCGCTGGGACGACTTCCAGGCGGTGCGCCGCCGGCTCGACCCGGACGGGGTGTTCCTCACCCCGGACCTGGCCCGGCTGCTGGAGGAGTCGTGACCGCGCCGGTCGGCGCCCGGGTGTGGGTGGTGCCCGGCGGGCACGTGCCGTTCCCCGCGCACGGCCCGGAACCGGCGTTCACCGCCTTCGACCAGCTCTGCGTGCTCAACGCCGGTTACCGGGACGCCGCTGTGGAACTGGACTTCTACTACCAGGACACCGAGCCGGTGGGGCCGTACCGGCTGCTGGTCGGCGCGCGCCGCATCCGGCACGTACGGGTGAACGACCTGATCGACCCGGAGGCGGTGCGGCTGGACCGCCCGTACGGCTGCGTGCTGCGCTCCCCGGTGCCGGTGGTGGTGCAGTTCCTGCGCCAGGACACCCGGCTGCCCGGCGTGGTGGCGCTGACCGGCACGATGGCGTACCCCGGATGAGGTTCGAGCGGGCGACCGCGGGTACCCCGGCGCATGCGGGACGCCGTCGACCGGGTACGGGACGCGGGCCGGTCCGGCCACCGGAGGCTGCGGACGTACTTCCTCGTGGCGGTCCAGGCCGGTCTGGCCGCCGCGCTGGCCTGGACGGTGGCCCGCGAGGTGCTCGGCAACCCCGACCCGACGTTCGCGCCGGCCGCGGCGGTGAGCGTCATCGCCGCCTCGCTCGGCAACCGCACCCGGCGGACCGTGGAACTGGTGATCGGGGTGGTCCTCGGCATCGTCGTCGGCGACCTGCTGATCCGTCTCTTCGGCACCGGGCCGTGGCAGACCGGCGTGATCGTGTTCCTGGCCGTCTCCGCGGCGGTGCTCGTCCGCGGCACCGGCGCGCTCGTCACCCAGGCCGGCGGTACGGCGGTACTGGTCGCCACGCTGACCCCGGTGTCGCCCGACCTGGAGCTGCCCCGGACCGTCAACGCGCTCGTCGGCGGCGTCTCCGGCCTGCTCGTGGTGCTGGTGATCGCGCCGCTGAACCCGCTGCGCGCGGTCCGCCGCGTCGCGGACCCGGCGCTCGACACGTTCGCGTGCCAGATGACCGCGTCGGCGGAGGCGCTGGCGCGGGCCGACGTGCGCGCGGCCGACGAGGTGCTGGCCCGGATGCGCGCCGCCGAGACGGAGCTGGACCAGATCGACGAGATGGTCACCGCCGCCGACGAGGTGGTCCGGTTCTCCCCGGTGCGCTGGCGGCGACGGCGGGCCCTGGCCGCGTACCGGCACGGCGCCGTGCACCTGGACCGGGCGTTCCGCAACAGCCGCGGCATGGTTCGCCGGGTCGGCACCGCGTTGCGGGACCGGGAGCCGGTGCCGCCGCAGCTGCCAGCCGCGCTCGAGCACTTCAGCGAGGCGATCCGGCTGCTGCACCGGGAGTTCCTGGCCGCCGAGGAGCCGGTCGCCGCCCGGGAGCGGGTGCTGTGCGCGGTCCGCGACGCGGGCGAGGCGTACCGGCAGGACATCGGCTTCTCCGGCACGGTCGTGGTGTCGCAGTTGCGGACCGTCGCCAACGACCTGCTGCGTGCCACTGGCGTGCCGCCGGACGAGGCCCGCCGGCAGGTCCGCCGGGCGGCTGCGGCCCGCTGACAGGGCCCGTCACGCCTCGGTCAGGCGGGATTTCTGCACCTTGCCCATCGCGTTGCGGGGCAGCGCGCCGACCAGCCGTACCTGCCGGGGGCGCTTGTGCGCGGACAGGTGCCGCGCCACGAAGTCGATCAGCTCGGTCTCGGCCACGCCGTCGCCGACCACGTACGCGGTCACCTGCTGGCCCAGGTCGGGGTGGGGTGTGCCGACCACCGCCGCCTCCCGGACGCCCGGGTGGGCCAGGAGGGCGTCCTCCACCTCGCCGGCCCCGATCCGGTAGCCGCCGCTCTTGATCAGGTCGGTGGCGGCCCGGCCGACGATCCGGTGCGCGCCGTCCGGTTCGACAGTGGCGACGTCGCCGGTGCGGAACCAGCCGTCGCCGGTGCGGTTGGCCGCGTCGGCGTCCGGCCGGTTCAGGTAGCCGTCGAACAGCGTGCCGCCGCGTACCTGCAGCTCACCCATGGCGGCGCCGTCGGCGGGCAGCGGGCCGCCGTGCTCGTCCACCACCCGCGTGTGCACGCCGGGCAGCGGCACGCCGACCGTGCCGGGCCGCCGGGGACCGTCGGCGCGGGCGCTCACCGTGACGAGCGTCTCGGTCATCCCGTACCGCTCCAGCGGCCGGTGCCCGGTCAGCCCGGCCAGCGCCGCGAAGACCGGCTCGGGCAGCGCCGCGCTGCCGGACACGAGCAGTCGGGCACCGCGCAGCGCCCGCGCCGCCGCGGGTTGCGCCGCGATCCGCGACCAGATCGTGGGTACGCCGAAGTACAGCGAGCCGCCGGCTGCCGCGTACCGCTCGGGGTGGGGCCGGCCGACGTGGCGCAGGCGGCTGCCGACGCGCAGCGGGCCGAGCACGCCCAGCACCAGCCCGTGCACGTGGAACAGCGGCAGCCCGTGCACCAGCAGGTCGTCCGGGGTCCAGGCCCACGCGTCGGCGAGCCCGTCCAGGCAGGCGGCGACCGCGCGGC
Source organism: Micromonospora sp. AB353 (assembly GCF_049538395.1). Taxonomy (NCBI): domain Bacteria; kingdom Bacillati; phylum Actinomycetota; class Actinomycetes; order Micromonosporales; family Micromonosporaceae; genus Micromonospora; species Micromonospora sp. AB353. The sequence continues at coordinate 14,568 of NZ_JBMVFV010000019.1, forward strand.
GGGACAGCACCGCGCCCTTCGGCGCGCCGGTGGTGCCGGAGGTGTAGAGGATCAGCGCGGTGGCCGCCGGGTCCGGTTCGGGGTGTGTGGTGTCCGCGCGCCGGGCCAGGTCCAGCGGTACGACGGGCGGCGAGCCGGTGACCGGCGTGCCGGGTGGCGCGAGCAGCAGTTCCGCGCCGGAGTCGCGCAGGATGTGGTCGCGTTCCATCGGGCCCGCGTCGGGCGGCACCGGCACCACCGCCGCGCCGGCGAGCAGCCCGCCGACCATGCCGACCACCGTCTCCAGGCCGGCGGTGGCGGGCACCGCGACCCGGGTCGCGCCGCGCAGGTCGTCGGCGACGGCGGTGGCCGCCCGGCGCAGTTCCACCCAGGACAGCGATCGGTCGCCCACCCGGACCGCGCCGGGGCGTTCGTCGGTGGACCCGGCGAGCCCGCTCAGCAGCGACATGCGCACCCCTTCCCGGTATGTCCGCCCGAGGTACCGCGACCGTAGCCGGGCCGGCCACCCCTGCCGGGCGTGCCGTCGGGTATGTGTCATCGTGGTCGGCGGCGAGGGAGGGTGGCATGTCGGGTCCGTTGCGCGGGGTGTTGGTCGCCGACTTCTCCCGGATCCTCGCCGGCCCGTACGCGACGATGCTCCTGGCCGACCTCGGCGCGGACGTGGTCAAGGTGGAGGCGCCCGGCGGCGACGACACCCGCGGCTGGCGGCCCCCGGTGCGCGACGACGTCTCCACCTACTACCTGGCGGTCAACCGCAACAAGCGTTCGCTGGTGCTCGACCTGACCGATCCCGGCGACCTGACGCTCGCGCACCGGCTGGCCGACCGGGCGGACGTGCTGATCCAGAACTTCCGCCCGGGCGCGCTGCGCCGCTTCGGCCTCGACCACGACACGGTCACCGCCCGCAACGCCCGCCTGGTGTACGCCTCGATCAGCGGCTTCGGCGACGCCGGGGGCGCCGACCTGCCCGGGTACGACCTGATGGTGCAGGCCGCGGCCGGGCTGATGAGCCTCACCGGGGACGCGGACGGGCCGCCCTACAAGGCCGGGGTGGCGGTGTTCGACGTGATCGCCGGGCTGCACGCGGTGGTCGGGATCCTGGCCGCGCTGCGGCACCGGGAGTCCACCGGGCGCGGGCAGCACGTCACGGTGGACCTGCTCTCCTCGGCGCTGTCCGGGCTGGTCAACCACACCAGCGCGTACGTCGCGGGTGCGGCGGCACCGCACCGGATGGGCAACGCGCACCCGAGCATCGTGCCGTACGAGCCGCTGCCCACCGCCGACGGCGAGCTGGTGGTGATCGCCGGGAACGACGGCCAGTTCCGTACCCTCTGCCGGGTTCTCGGCGTGCCGCAGCTGGCCGGCGACGCGCGGTTCGGCCGCAACGCCGACCGGGTCGCGCACCGCGACGAGCTGCGGCCGCTGCTGGTGGCAGCGCTGTCCCGGCGCGGAAGCGCGGAGTGGTTCGCCGACCTGCGGGCCGCGGGCGTGCCGTGCAGCCCGATCAACTCGGTGGCCGAGGGGGTGGCGCTGGCCCACCGGCTCGGCCTGGACCCGGTGGTGACGATCGGCGGGGTGCCGGGGATCCGGAACCCGATCGGCCTGTCCGGGGCGCCGCCCCGCTACGATCTGCCGCCCCCGGAGCTGGACGAGCACGGCGCCGAACTGCGCGCCTGGCTCGCCGCGGAGTGACCAGCCCCGGCCGCCGTCAGAGCGTCTCGACCAGCCGGAAGCGTTCCAGCACGGCCGCTGTGTCGTCGTCGACGGTGAACGCCGGGTCGCCGAGCCAGCCGCGGTAGTCGTCGCCGTGCCAGAACCGTTCGTGGCCGGCGCGCCAGGTGGCGACCGTCTCGAACCCTTCGCCCTCGTCCCGGGCGTGGTCGAGGTCGACGTCGCCGAGGCGGGCGACGCGGACCTCGACCAGCTCGATCACCGCCACCGGCCGGCCGCCGGAGTCGATCACCGCGAAGCGGGTGCCGGCGGCGGGCAGCGGCTCTCCGTCGATCTCGTAGTCCTGGAGCAGCCCGGTGGTGGTGGTCTTGCTCCCGTCGAGCACCGCGGCGACGAGCTGGTCGCGCAGCGGGCCGGGGAACGCGAACTCGAACGTGGGCAGGTCGGCGTCCATGCCGGGCAGGGTAGCCGTCAGCGGCGGCGCAGCGCGGGGTCGAGCAGCGCGGGCGGGGTGTCGTTCTTCTCCTGCGGGGCCAGGTCGACGCCGGGGGCGACGATCGCGTCGATCGCGTCCAGGACGTCGGCGGTGAGCACGGTGTCGGCGGCGGCGAGTTGGCTGCGCAGGTGTTCCGGCGTACGCGGTCCGATGATCGCGCTGGTCACGGCCGGGTGCGCGGTGACGAAGCCGAGCGCGAGCTGGATCAGCGTCAGGCCCGCGTCGTCGGCGACGGCGGCCAGCCGTTCCACCGCGTCGAGCCGGGCCCGGTTGGCCGGGATCGTGGGGTCGAAGCGCTGCGGCATGAACGTGGACCGGTGGGTGGTGATCTCGCGGCCGGCCCGGATCGCTCCGGAGAGCCAGCCCGAGGCCAGCGGGCTCCACACCAGGACGCCGAGTCCGTACCGTTGCGTGACCGGCAGGACGTGCGCCTCGACGCCGCGTTGCAGGATCGAGTAGCTGGGCTGCTCGGTGACGTACCGGCCGAGGTGGTGCTCGCGGGCCGCCCACTGCGCCTCGACGAGGCGGTGCGCCGGGTAGGTGGAGGTGCCGAAGTAGCGGATCTTGCCAGCCTGCCGCAGGTCGGTCAGCGCCGACAGCGTCTCCTCGTCGCTGGTGGCCGGATCCCAGCGGTGGATCTGGTAGAGGTCCACGTGGTCGACGCCGAGCCGGCGCAGGCTGTCCTCCAGTGCGGTGACCAGCCAGCGCCGGGAGCCGCCGCGGCGGTTGCGGTCCTCGCCCATCGGCAGGGCGGCCTTCGTCGCCAGGACCACGTCGTCGCGCCGGCCGGCGATCGCCCGGCCGACCATCTCCTCGGAGATCCCGGTGCCGTAGGCGTCGGCGGTGTCGATCAGGTTGATCCCGGCGTCGAGGGCGGCGCCGACGAGCGCGGTGGCCTCGTCCTGGGTGGTGCCGCCGATCGGGCCGAGGTTCATGGCGCCCAGCGCGAGCGTGCTGACCTGTACGCCGGTGCGGCCCAGGGTGCGGTACTGCATGGGGTGTCCCTCCGGTGGCCGCGACGGCGCGGCCTGACTCGGTGATCTCTCGTCCCGCCTGGCATGATGGCTATGCGGAACATTGCTCCGGTAACGATACGGAACCTTGTTCCGGTTGACAACCGCAGTCGAGGAGAGGACGCCGAACGTGACCGACACCACCGGGCCGGACCGCCGCCGGGCCGACGCGCGGCGCAACCAGCGCTCGCTGCTCGACGCCGCCGCCGCGGTCTTCGTCGGCTCCGGCGTCGAGGCCCCGGTCCGCGACATCGCCGCCGCCGCCGGTGTCGGCGTGGGTACGGTCTACCGGCACTTCCCGACCCGGGCCGACCTCGTGGTGGCGGTGTACCGGCACCAGGTCGAGGCGTGCGCCGAGGCCGGCCCGGTCTGCCTGGCGCAGGCGCCCACCCGGTACGCGGCGCTCACCCGCTGGATCGACCAGTTCGTCGACCTGCTGGTCACCAAGCACGGGCTGGCCGCCGCGCTGCGCGCCGACAGCGGGCAGTTCGACGCGCTGCACGGCTACTTCGTCGACCGGCTGGTACCGGTCTGCGCCGAGCTGCTGGGCGCCGCGGCCGAGGCGGGCGAGATCCGCCGGGACGTCGACGCGTACCAGCTGCTGCGCGGCGTCGGGAACCTCTGCATCGGCGCGGACAGCGATCCCCGCTACGACGCGCGCCGGCTGGTCGGCCTGCTGCTGGCCGGGCTGCGGTCCCGGGACTGACGGCCGGGGTCAGCCGTCACCCGGCAGTCGCCGGCCGAGCCAGTCCAGCAGCTCCCGCTCGTACTGCGGGCTGACGCTGTCCAGCTCCTCGCCCTCGCCGAGCGTGGGGGCGTGGTCGCAGCCGGCCAGCCGGGCCACCGTCAGCTCGGCGTCGCGTGCCGCCCGCCGCCACACCGCGAGGCTGTCCTCGATCGGGATCCACGCGTCCGTCTCGCCGTGGCAGAGCAGCACCGGGCAGGTCAGCCGCGCCAGCACCGGCGCCGGGTCGTAGTCCATGTCGGTCCAGGTACCGGGCGTGGCGGGCAACTGCTCGGGCAGGAACGCCAGCGGGAACCACGGCCGCCGCGCCGCCGCGTCGATCGCCGCCTGCGCCACCGGGCGCGGCACCTCGCCGCGCTGGTACCCCTCGGCGACGCGGCGCAGCTCGGCCAGCTCGGCCAGGTCGGCCGGCCCGTAGCCGTTGCGGCGGAGCTGCTCGGCGGTGCCGTGGCGCATCTGGACCGCGGGGCTCACCGCGCTGCACCCGACGAGGACGAGGAAGTCGACCGGGTGCCGGACGGCGGTCAGCGCCGCCGCCCACGCGCCCTGGCTGAAACCCCAGAGCCCGACCGGCGCCGCCCCGACGTGCCGGCGCAGCTCGGTGAGCGCGGCGGACGCGTCGTCGGCCTGGTCGGCCAGCGGCACGTCGTGCCCGTCGACCCGGGGACGGCGGTCGTAGCGCAGCACCGCGACCCCGGCCGGAGGCAACAGACGGGCCAGGTGTTCGTAGAGGAAGTAGGACCGCTGCTCGGCGTGCGAGCCGTGCAGCACCACCAGGCCGCCGCGTACCGGCCCGGCCGGCAGGTCGAGAACCGCGGGCAGTCCTGCCGCGCCGACCGTCGTCTCCATGCCGGGCAGTGAACCACGAACCGTCCCGCCCGGTGGTCCCGGCCGCCGTCCGGGACACCCGCGTGCGTACGCTGACCAGGTACGTCGCCGCGACCGTGGAGAACCGCCATGACCAGCCCCGCATCCCGTACCGTCCGGGTCGCCCGCCCCGAGGACGCGGCAGCCCTCGTCGACCTGATCGAGTCGGCGTACCGGGGTGAGCGCAGCCGGCAGGGCTGGACCCACGAAGCGGACCTGCTGGCCGGGCAGCGCACCGACCCGGAGATGGTGACCGCCGCCGTCACCGGCCCCGGCGGCGTGGTGCTGATCGCCGAGCAGGACGGCGACCTGGTGGCCTGCTGCCAGCTGGAACGCCGCGACGACCACGTCTACTTCGGCATGTTCGCCGTCGCGCCCGGCCGGCAGGGCGGCGGCGTGGGCCGGGAGCTGCTGGCCGAGGCCGAGCGCTACGCGGCCGAGCAGTGGCACGCCGGTGAGATGCGGATGACAGTGATCGTCCAGCGCGACGACCTGATCGCCTGGTACGAGCGGCGCGGCTACATCCGTACCGGCGAGCTGAGCCCGTTCCCGTACGGCGACGAGCGGTTCGGTGTGCCGCTGCGGCCGGACCTGGCGTTCGAGACACTGCGCAAGAAGCTCGGCTGACTCAGCCGGGCCGGTCGACGAGCGCGACCAGCTTCTTCGGGGCCAGCACGCAGTAGCTCTCGGTGAGCAGCTCGGCGACCTCGGTCCAGTCCGTGTCCGCGTCCAGCCGCAGGCCCACCACGTCGGCGGCCCAGTCCGGCTTGAAGAAGTGCGGCCCGGCCGCGAGCAGCCCGGCGATCTCGTCGCCGGGGGAGCGGAACGTCATCACGCAGACCGGCTCGTCGGTGGCCGCGGCCCGCGCGTACGCCGCCTGGTGGCCCGGGTCGACGGTGAGCACGTGCGCGAACGTGCGGCCGCGGATCCGCCACCGCACGCCCACCCAGGCCGCTTCCTCGTAGGTCTCCGGCAGGCCGAGACAGATCGGCCGCAGGCGGTCGAGGTGCTCGGGTGGGACGTCTCCGGGGCCGGTCATGCGCGCAGGCTAGCCGCAGCCCCCGACATTCCGGCCGCACCGGCGTGGCGACCCCGCCACAGGCCGTCCGACCAGGAAATGTCGTAGCCGGGGAGTACGACAGCGATGAGTTTCGGCGAGCCGCACGGTCATTGCCGGGAGAACCCCCTCGGACGAGAGGACGAGACATGAGCGGCATACGAGTACTTGTCGGCACGCGCAAGGGCGCGTTCATCCTGACCTCGGACGGCAAGCGCGACGACTGGACCGTCGACGGTCCGCACTTCGGCGGCTGGGAGATCTACCACCTGACAGGTTCACCCGTCGAACCGGACCGGCTGTACGCGTCCCAGTCCGGCGGCTGGTTCGGGCAGCTGATCCAGCGCTCGGACGACGGCGGCCGGACGTGGACGACGGCCGGCAACGACTTCGCCTACAGCGGCGAGGTGGGGCAGCACCTCTGGTACGACGGCACCCCACGGCCGTGGGAGTTCAAGCGGATCTGGCACCTGGAGCCGTCCCGCCACGACCCCGACACGGTGTACGCGGGCGGCGAGGACGCCGCCCTCTACCTGACCACCGACGGCGGTCAGAAGTGGTCCGAGCTGACCGCCCTGCGGCAGCACCCGACCGGCCCGTCCTGGCAGCCCGGCGCGGGCGGGATGTGCCTGCACACGATCCTGCTCGACCCGGCCGACCGGGACCGGATCTACGTGGCGATCTCGGCGGCGGGCGCGTTCCGCAGCGACGACGGCGGCGCGAGCTGGCTGCCGATCAACAAGGGGCTGCGCTCGGGCGAGATCCCCGACACCGACTCCGAGGTCGGGCACTGCGTGCACCGCCTCGCGCAGCACCCGTCCCGGCCGGACACGCTGTTCATGCAGAAGCACTGGGACGTCATGCGCACCGACGACGCGGGCGCGAGCTGGCGGGAGGTCAGCGGCGACCTGCCGACTGACTTCGGCTTCCCGATCGCGGTGCACGCGCACGAACCGGAGACGGTCTACGTGGTGCCGATCACCAGCGACTCGCTGCACTACCCGCCGGAGGGCAGGCTGCGCGTCTACCGCAGCCGTACCGGCGGCGAGCACTGGGAGCCGCTGACCGAGGGGCTGCCGCAGTCGCACTGCTACGTCAACGTGCTGCGCGACGCGATGGCCGTGGACACGCTCGACCCGTGCGGCGTCTACTTCGGCACCACCGGCGGTCAGGTCTACCACTCGGCCGACGGCGGCGACACCTGGGCGCCGATCGTGCGCGATCTGCCGGCCGTGCTCTCGGTCGAGGTCCAGGTGCTGCCGTGATCCGGGTGGTGCTGCCGGCGCACCTGAAGAACCTGGCGCACGTCGCCGGCGAGGTACGCGTCGAGGTGGCCGGGCCGCCCACCCAGCGGGAGGTGCTCGACGCGCTGGAGACCGCGTACCCGATGCTGCTCGGCACGATCCGCGACCGGCACAGCGGGAAGCGCCGGCCGTTCGTCCGCTTCTACGCCTGCGAACTGGACCTGTCCAACGAGTCCCCGGACGCGCCGTTGCCGGCGGAGGTGGTCGCCGGCAAGGAGCCGTTCATCGTGCTCGGCGCGATGGCCGGCGGCTGAGCGGCACGGCACGCGGTCGCGCCGCGCGATCGGGTGTTGCGCGGCACGATCGGCGGTTGCGCGGCACGGCCGGGAACCGCGCCCGTCACCGCCACGTCTGACCGGCATGACAGGTCACGTACCCCGGACGCTTGGATGGACGATGGCCGCCGCGCTGGCTCTCGCCGGCTGCACCGCGTCACCGCCGGCCGCCGACCCGCCGGCCGCCGGCCCGCCGCCCGCCGGGCAGGTCGTGCCGGCCGGCGGGCTGCGGCTGGTGGCGTTCGACGGCTGCGACGAGGCGCTGCGGCAGCTCCGTACGGCCGCGAAGGCGGCGGTCGGCCCGTGGGGTCTCGGCCCGGGCGGCTACATGCGGCAGTTCGACGCGAAGCGGGCGGCGGTCGGTGGCGCCGCCGAGGGCGCGACGCCGGCGTCCGCGCCGGACTTCTCCGGCACCAACGTGCACGAGGCCGGTGTGGACGAACCGGACCTGGTCAAGACCGACGGGCGGCGGATCGTCACTGTCACCGGGGGCGTGCTGTCGGTGGTCGACGCGGCGAGCCGCCGCGTGACCGGCCGGCTCGCGCTCGATCCCGGCGCCGAGCGGTTCGCCGGCGACGAGGGGAGCCTGCTGCTGCACGGTGACCGGGCGCTCGTGCTGCTGCACGCGGGTCGGACCGTCAAGGGCCCGGTGCCGGGCGGGCAGACCCGCCCGGGCAGGACCCCGCAGGCCCGGCTGGTCCTGCTGGACCTCGCCGGAGCGCCCCGCGTGGTCGGGGAGTACCGGATCGACGGCCTCCTGGTCGACGCCCGGCAGTCCGGTACGACCGCCCGTGTGGTGATCCGGTCCGCGCCCCGGCTCGACTTCCCCTACCTGCCCGGCCGCCGTCCCGACGCCCAGCGGATCGCCGCCAACCGCGCGGTCATCGACAAGGCCACGCTCGACGACTGGCTGCCCCGCTACGAGATCCGCGACGACGTGCGGACCGTCGGCACCGGACGGGTGGGCTGCGACCGGGTCAACCGGCCGGCCGGCTTCTCCGGCGCGTCGATGGTCACGGTGCTCAGCTTCGATCTGGGTGCGTCCGCGCTCGGCGCCGGTGACCCGGTCACCGTGTTCGCCGACGGCGACACCGTCTACAGCAACGGCGCACGCCTCTACGTCGCCAACGACGACCGCTGGCGGACGTGGCGTGGCGGACCGTCCGGGACACGTGACACCGGCACCGAGATCTACCAGTTCGACACCGAGGCGGGCACGCCACGCTTCGTCGCCGCCGGGTCCGTGCCCGGCTGGCTGATCAACCAGTACGCGCTGTCCGAGTGGGACGGTCACCTGCGGGTCGCCACCACCACCGGCGACACGTGGGTGCGGCAGAGGTCCTCCCAGTCCGGCGTCTACGTGCTGCGCGCCGACGGGGCCACACTGAAGCGGGTCGGTGCGGTCACCGGCCTCGGCAAGGGCGAGCAGATCTTCGCGGTGCGGTTCGTCGGCGGCACCGGATACATGGTCACGTTCCGGCAGACCGATCCGCTGTACGGCGTGGACCTGCGCGACCCGGCCGCACCCCGGGTCACCGGCGAGCTGAAGATCAACGGGTACTCGGCGTACCTGCATCCGGCCGGCGACGGCCGCCTGATCGGCGTCGGCCAGGACGCGACCGGCCAGGGCCGGGTGACCGGCACCCAGGTGTCGCTGTTCGACGTGGCCGACCCGGCCCGGCCGGCGCGCATCGCCCAGCACCACGTCCCCGGCGGCTGGTCCGAGGCGGAGCACGACCCGCACGCGTTCCTGTACTGGGAGCCGGAGCGCCTGGTGGTGCTCCCGGTGCAGCAGCCGGGCGTGGTCACCGACCGCGCCGACGGCACCAGACGCGCGCCGTCGGGCGGTGTGCTGGCGCTGCGCGTCGGCGACAGGGGCTTCACCGTGGCCGGCGCCGTCGACCACCCGGGCGCGCTGGTCGACGGCGGTGAGTGGGCGTCGATCCGCCGCTCGCTGATGATCGACGGCGTGCTGTGGACGGTCTCCGACGCCGGTCTCAAGGCGACCGCCCTGGCCGGCATGACCACCTTGGCCTGGGTGCCGCTGACCTGACACCGGCCGGACCTCGCCGCGCGCGTGGGCGCGCGACGAGGTCCGGCACGTCACTGTTCCAGCGCCGCCTCGGCCGCCGCGACCTGCGGTCCCACCCGCAGCGCGTACGCGACGACGCCGCCGAGGAGGAACGTCGTGGCGGTGACGGCGGCGATCCGGTTGCCCGGCTCCTGCGCCATCCACAGCGCCACCTGCCGCCACTCCGGCCCGCCCGGCACGGCCAGCAACGCCCCCAGCGCGGCCCAGGCGGTCGGCACCTGCCAGGCGGCCCGGGCGCCGGCCAGCGCGGCCCCGAGTCCGACCAGCCCGGTCAGCCCGGCCGTGTCGCGGGCCAGCACGGACAGCGGCCCGAAGTCGGCGCCGAGCACGCGGGCGGCGGCCAGCAGCCCGACCACCACCGCGCCGTACCCGAGCAGGTGCCCGGCCCGGCGCGGCGCCCACTGCCACGCGGCGGTCCTCTCCAGCGCCGGATCGGTGCCGGCGAGCGTAGGCCCGAGCGGCGCCACCGCCATCGCTGTGGTGAGGACGGCGAGCCCGGCGGGCACCTCGGGGCGGTCGGCGAAGGCGGACCAGGCGACGGCCATCACGGCGACCGCGACCGCGGATCCGGCCAGGGCGGCGGGTATCCGGCGGGACCGCACGTACAGCGGCAGCCAGCGGGTCACGGCGCGGCCCGTCCGGTGAGCGCCGGCATCAGGTCCGGCTCGCACCGCGCGGCCGCGTCCCGCAGCGCGGTGACCCGCCGCAGCTGCTCCGGCTCGGGCAGCGCGCGCAACTGCCGCACCCCGGCCCGGATCTCCTCCTGCTTCGTGTCGGCGTACCGGTAGCCGGTCCAGGAGTCCCACAGTCGTACCGTCTCGGTGTCCAGCAGCCAGGCCGCGGCGATCGCCGGGGCGATGTCGTCGCCGCTGCGCCCGCAGCCGTACCACGTGGTGCCGCCGCCGAGGGCGACGCGCTCGGCCACGTCCGCGGCCAGGCCGGTGTCCGGGTCGACCTCCAGGAGGAACTGCACGGTGCCGGGTGCCGGCTTGGGCCGGTGCCACTGCTCGCTGTCGTTGCTGCCGATGGTGTCCAGCCGCACTTCCACCACGCGGGTAGGCGCGTCCGGCAGCTTCGCCAGCGCGCGCAGTCCACGGCGGGCCTCGGGAGTGATCTGCGGCAGCAGGTGCGCGTTGACGGCGGTGACGCACACCTGCGGCGTGCCGTCGGCGCAGACGTAGCGGCGCGCTTCCGGATCGAGCTGCCAGATGCCGGCGGGGCCCGGTACGCCGATCAGCAGGAGACCCGCGACGCCACCGGCGAGGCTCGCCGCCGCGCCGGCCCGGACCGGCCACGACCTGCCCGCCGCCAGCAGCAGGCCGGCGAGGACCAGGCCGGCCCCCAGGACGAGGCGGCTGAGCAGCAGCCGGTCGGACAGCGTCTCCCACGGTGTGTCCGGCGGCCAGGAGATCATCAGGGACGCGTTCGCCAGCCGGCTGTCCGACCCGCCGAGCATGGCGGTGCCCTCCTGCGCGACCAGTCCGGCGGCGGCCAGCAGCGGCGGCAGCAGGGGCGAGGACCACAGCCGGCCGACCGCCACGCCGACCCAGGCCGCGCCCACCAGCACCAGCACGTCGATCAGGGGGCCGGCGAATCCGCGTACGCCGAGGTAGGCGCCGCCGGAGGCGACCACCGCCGCGCTGGCGGCGACCACGAGCAGGTGCGCGGCCGCGACGGCGACGCCGAGCGCTGTCATCGCGGGCAGCGCGCGCTGCCAGCGGGGCCGGCCGGTGCTGTTCATCAGCTCGTCGGCGCGGGTACGCCGGTCCCGGCGGCCCAGCACCGCGCCACCGGCGAGCGCGAGCGGCATCAGGAGGAACACGTCGGAGGCGTGCACGTAGCCCAGCCGCAGCCACTGTCCCTGCCAGAAGCGGTACATGCTGGCCGTGCCGAGGACGCCGACGGCGAGCAGCAGCACCGTCACGACCGGCGCGTTGGAGCGGCGCAGTTCGACGCGTACCTGTCGGATCATCAGGCGCTCCGGTGCTGCTGGAGGAGGTACGAGTAGCCGCGCTCGGCGGCGCTGTCGCCGACGCCGCCGGTCTCGCCGTGGCGGACCAGGTCGGCGGGCAGGCCCTGGAACACGCGGGTGCCCTGGTCCATCAGGATGACGTCGGAGCAGGCCGCCACCACGTCCTCCACCAGGTGGGTGGAGACCAGCACGCAGGCGTCCGCGCCGAGTTCCCGGATCAGCTCCCGGAACTCGACCCGCTGTTCCGGGTCCAGGCCGACTGTCGGTTCGTCGAGCAGCAGCAGGTCCGGTTCGTTCACGATCGCCTGGGCGATGCCGGCCCGGCGCAGCATGCCGCCGGACAGCGACTTGAGCTTGGCGTCGGCCCGGTCGGTGAGGCGTACCCGGTCGATGGCCCGCTGGGCCGCGCCCGGCACCGCCGAGGCGGGCATCTCCCGTAGCCAGGCCACGTACTCGACGTACTCCCGGACGGTGAACCGGGGGTAGTAGCCGAACTGCTGCGGCAGGTAGCCGAGCCGGCGGCGCACCGGCCGCAGCTCGCGGGAGGCGGTGGCGTCCGCGCCGAGCAGCCGCAGCACACCGGCGTGCGGCTTGACCACAGTGGCGAGCGCACGCATCAGGGTGCTCTTGCCGGCGCCGTTGGGGCCGAGCAGCCCGTGCACGCCGGCGCCGAGTGTCAGCCCGAGGTTGTCGACGGCCAGGTGCCGTCCGGCCTTCACCGACAGTTCCACCGCCTCGATCCGCCAGGCGTGCCGGGTCGGCGCCACCTCGTCGGCGCTCACTGCGCGTACCAATGTCGTCTCCTTCTCGGGGCAGGGTGGTCCGCGGCGCCGGCGGGGCGCCGTGGCGTGGTTCCGGGGGCCGGCGTCAGCCGGCGGGCCGCCGCAGGTGCTCGGCGCGCAGCGCGGTCAGCAGAGTGAGCACGACGGCGGCCGCCGCCCAGGCGGGCATGGTGGCGGGCCGGAGCAGGGCCTCGGTCGCGGCGGCGGCGCGGGCCGCGTCGGCGGTGCCGGTGTACGGCACGGCCGCGACCGCGGTGAGCCAGCCGCCGCCGAGGACGGCGGCGGCCACCGGCACGCCGACGCGGCTGCCGAGCAGCAGCGTCGCCGCGGTGAACGTCAGGCAGGGCAGCAGCCACAGCGCGGGGTTGCGGCCGACTGCCAGCCCGGCCGCCGCGAGCACCGGCGCGACCAGGAGCAGAACCGCGAGGGTACGGCGAAGCAGCAGGTCCAGCCCGGCGCGGGCGGTGCCGGCGACCACCTCCCAGTTCGGGTTGGCGCGACGGGACCAGGCCACCGCGAGCCCTGCCAGCGGCGCCACCGGCGCGAGCAGCAGCACCGCCGAGGGCTGCTCCGGGTAGTTGCGGTCCAGCAGTACCGCGGCGAGGATCGCCGTGCCCGTCATGGCCGCCCAGGCCAGCAGCGACCAGTCGGTCCAGCGCAGCCACCACCGTCGCAGCGGGCGCCGGCGCACCGGCTGCGGCCCGGTGCGGGCCTGTTCCAGGATCGTCTCCCGGGCGTCGCCGAGCAGCGCCCGCAGTGGCGGGGCGGCCAGCTCGCCGAGCCGGTCGCGGCACTCGGCGCAGCCCTCCAGGTGCACCTCGATCGTCCAGGTGGTGGCGTCGTCAGGGCCGCCCGCCGCGTACGCGGCCAGGGCCGGCGGGGGAACGTGAGCGGTCATGCCAGTGCCTCCCGTAGCGCGTTGCGGGCACGCCGCGCCCGGCTCTTCACGGTGCCCTCGGGCACCCCCAGCAGGACGGAGGTCTCCCGGACGGTCAGCCCGTCCAGGACCATCGCGGCGAGCACCGCCCGTAGTTCCGGGGCCAGCGCGTCCAGCGCGGCTCCCACCTCCGAGCCGAACGACCCGGCCAGCGCCTCGTCCTCGGCGGCCGGCGTGCTGCGGACCGGAAGGACGTCGGTCGGCACCTCCCGCACCCGGGCGCGGCGGCGCAGCGCGTCGACCAGGCGCCGGGCCGCGATGGTCCAGATCCAGCCGGCGGCCGAGCCACCCGGCGCGTCCGCGCCCCCGGAGCGCCGCAGCCCGCTGAACGAGCCGGCGGCCCGCCACACCGTGAGGTACGTGTCCTGGAGGACCTCGGCGACGATGCCGTCGTCGGCGCACCGCCGCCGCAGCCGGATCGCGAGCCACGGCGACGTACGCCGGTACAGCTCGTCGAACGCGTCCAGGTCGGCGCGTGCGACCCGCCGCAGCAGCCGCTCCTCGTCCTGTTGGCTTCCTCCCACGCCTAGATGGTCGTGCACGGCACCCCGGACGGATCACGGCGCGGCGTGACCTGGGTCACACCGCGCCGTGGGGAGGTGTCCGTCACTCCGCCGCGGCGAACGGTCCCTTCGGGCCGAACGCCAGCGCGGCGAACCGCTCGCCGATGCGCCGGTCGGCGGCCGGGCCGGGGTGCAGCTCGTCGGGCAGCGGCAGCTCGGCGTAGTCGGCCTCGCCGTACAGCTCCAGCCCGTCGAGGTAGTGCAGGTTCGGGTCCGCCCCGGCCCGGGACGCCACGATCCGGGCCAGCTCGGCGCGGATGACGCGCAGCGTGAGCCGGCCGGTGGCCCGCTCGGCGGGGTCGCCGGTGGCCCGGAACCGCACCCGGCCGTTGACGAGGTCGACCGCGCCCGGTCCCGGCGTGTCCTCCTGGACCGGGCACAGGATCGACGACACGACCAGCAGCGGGGTCTGCGGGTGCCCCTCGCGGATGGTGTCCAGGAAGCCGTGCACGGCGGGACCGAACGCGCGCAGCCGCATCAGGTCGCTGTTCACCACGTTGATGCCGATCTTGACGCTGACCAGGTCGGCCGGAGTGTCGCGCATCGCGCGGGCGGTGAACGGGTCGAGCAGGGCGCTGCCGCTGAACCCGAGGTTGACCAGCTCCACGCCGGCGAGCGTGGCGGCAATCGCCGGCCAGGTGCCGGTGGGGCTCTCCGCGTCCGAGCCGTGGCTGATCGAGCTGCCGTGGTGCAGCCACACCCGGCGGCCGCCCGTACCGGCCGGCTTGACCGGCGCGTCGGTGCGCAGCGCCACCAGCTCGGTGATCTCCCGCTGCGGCAGCCAGATCACCACCTCCTTGTCGGTGGCGGGCAGGCCGGCGAAGCGCACCGTGGCGACCGGACCCGGCTCGACGCCGGCCGCGCCGGTGGCGAGGTCGACGGTGAGCACCCTGCCGCCGTCGGCGGTGGCCTGACCGGCGAGGCGGCCGTCGACGACCAGGTCGTAGCGGCCGTCGGGGCGCGGCCCGGTGCCGCGGTAGACCATCTTCGTCGGCAGGACGTCCAGCTCGACGGTGGTGGCGCGGGTCCGGAACACCAGCCGTACGCCGGACGGCATCGCCTCGGCCATCGTCAGCTGCGGGTCGGTGTTCTGCGCCCGGGCCCACGCGGGCAGCCGGTGCGGCAGCACCCCGTCCGCTGTCTGTTCCAGGTCGAGCGCGCCGCGCAGCAGGTCGGTGGTGATCGGGGTGGTGAGGTGCGGGGATGCCATGATCCCGATCCTGCCCCCGGATCCGGGGGAGCGGCCACCCGATTCATCCGACAGGCCTGATTCGTGACGCTGGGGTCAGTCGGTGAGCACGCGCTCCGCGTACCGGGCGATCATGGTGGTGAGGACCAGGTCCGGGTCGGTGGCCCACACCTCGGCGTTGAAGATCTCCACCTCGACGTCACCGGTGTATCCGGCGGCCTCCACCGCGCGGCGCAGCGGCGGGAAGTCGATGTGCCCGTCGCCCATCATGCCGCGCCCGAGCAGCACGTCGGCCGGCAGCGGGGTGAGGAAGTCGCAGACCTGGAAGCTCGCGATCCGTGCCCCGGCGCGGGCGATCTGCCGCCACACGTCCGGATCCCACCAGACGTGGAACGTGTCCACCACGACGCCGACCTGCTCGGCCGGGAACGCCTCGGCCAGGTCGAGCGCCTGCCCGAGCGTGGACAGCACCGCCCGGTCGGCGCAGTACATCGGGTGCAGCGGCTCCAGCGCGAGGCGTACCCCGCGCGCAGTGGCGTACGGCGCCAGCTCGGCCAGCGCGTCGGCGACCCGCTGCCGCGCGCCCGCCAGGTCGCGGGAGCCGGGCGGCAGGCCGCCGACGACGAGCACCAGGCAGGCGGCACGCAGCTCGGCCGCCTCGTCGATCGCGCGCCGGTTGTCCGCGAGCGCCGCGGCCCGTCCGGCCTCGTCGGCGGCGGTGAGGAACCCGCCCCGGCACAGCGACGACACCCGCAGCCCGGCGTCGGCGGCGAGCCGCGCCGCGGCCGGTACGCCGATCTCGGCCACCGGCTCGCGCCACAGCCCGATCGCCGGGATGCCGGCGCGCACACAGCCGTCGACCGCCTGCGCCACCGACCAGCGCTGCGTGGTGCGCTGGTTGAGCGACAGCCGCGCCAGCCGCGGGTCGGCGGTCATCCGGGCACGCCCGCGACGTCCAGGTACGCGCGCATCCGCCGCGCCGCCAGATCCGGGTCGCCCAGCAGCCCGGCGGCGTCCGCCAGCCGGAACGCCTGGACCAGGTGCGGGACGCCGCGCCCGCCGTGCAGGCCGCCGACCATGGTGAAGCCCGGTTGCCGTCCGTTCAGCCAGGACAGGAACGCGACGCCGGTCTTGTAGTACGGCGTGGGCGGGGCGAACAGGTGCCGGGACAGCGGCACCGTCGGGTCGAGGATCGCCCGGAACCCGGCCCGGTCGTCCGCGTCGAGCCGGCCCAGCGCGGCCGACGCGGCCGGGGCGATCGCCGCGAACGCGCCGAGCAGCGCATGGCTGAACCGCTTCCCGTCGCCCTCGATCAGCTCCGGGTAGTGGTAGTCGTCGCCGGTGTAGACCCGCACGGCCGGCGGCAGCAGTTCCCGCAGCCGCACCTCCCGACCGGCGTCCAGCAGCGACACCTTCACGCCGTCGACCAGGTCGGCGTGGGCGTGCACCAGCGCGGCGAACGTCGCCGTGGCCTCGTCCAGGTCGGTCGAGCCCCAGTAGCCGGACAGCGCCGGGTCGAACATCTCGCCGAGCCAGTGCAGCACCACGGGCGAGCCGGCCTCCCGCAGCACCCGCTCGTAGACGCGCAGGTAGTCGTCCGGGCCGGTGGCGAGCGCGGCGAGGTGCCGGCTGGCCATCAGCACCGGCGTGGCGCCGCACTCCTGGACCACGGCGACCTGCTCGGTGTACGCGGCGACCACCTCGTCGAGCGTGCGCGGCGTGCCGGTGAGCTGGTCGGTGCCGGCCCCGGCGACGATGCGTCCGCCGCAGGCGGCGGCCTCGGCGGCGCTGCGCCGGATCAGCTCCCGCGTGGCCGCCCAGTCCAGCCCCATCCCGCGCTGCGCCGTGTCCATCGCCTCGGCCACACCGAGGCCCCACGACCACAGGTCACGCCGCACCGCGAGCGTCGCGTCCCAGTCCAGCCCCGCCGGGCGGCCGGGGGAGTTGTCGGCGTACGGGTCGGCGACGACGTGTGCGGCCGCGTACGCGATCCGGCGCGCCGGCGGCGCGGACGGCCGGTGCCAGGCGGGCGGTTCGCGCAGCGTCAGCTTCTCGGTGCCGCCGCCCGGCGTCGGCAGCGTGATGCGTGCGCTCACCGGGGGATCTCCTCGATCGTCACCCGCCGCCCCTCGCGGGCCGAGCGCAGCCCGGCCTCGGCGAGTTGCACGCCGCGCGCACCGGCGAGGAAGTCCCACGGGAACGGCTCGTCGTCGACGACGTGGCGCAGGAACGCCTCCCACTGCACCTTGAACGCGTTGTCGTGCTCGCCGTTGTCCGGCACGGTCTGCCACTGCGCGCGGAACGGCTCGGTGACCGGCAGGTCGGGGTTCCACACCGGCATCGGCGTGGCGCCCCGGTGCTGGATGCGGCAGTCGCGCAGCCCGGCCACGGCACTGCCGTGCGTGCCGTCGACCTGGAACTCGACCAGTTCGTCCCGGTGCACCCGGACCGCCCAGGAGGAGTTGACCTGCGCGACGATCCCACCGGCCAGCTCGAAGATGCCGTACGCGGCGTCGTCGGCGGTGGCCCGGTAGCGGGTGCCGGACTCGTCGACGCGTTCGGGGATGTGCGTGGCGGTCACGGCGGTGACGGCGGTGACCGGGGCGATGATCTGCTCCAGCACGTAGTGCCAGTGCGGGAACATGTCCAGCGTGATGCCGCCGCCGTCCTCGGCGCGGTAGTTCCAGCTCGGACGCTGGGCGGCCTGCCAGTCGCCCTCGAACACCCAGTAGCCGAACTCGCCGCGCACGGACAGGATCCGGCCGAAGAAGCCGCCGTCCACGAGCCGCTTGAGTTTGCGCAGGCCGGGCAGGAACAGCTTGTCCTGCACGACGCCGTTGCGGACGCCCTTGGCGGCGGCGAACCGGGCCAGCTCCAGCGAGGCGAGGAACCCCTCGGCGAGCGGCTTCTCGGTGTAGACGTGCTTGCCGGCCTCGATCGCGGCCCGGATCGCCTTCTCCCGCTGGGTGGTCACCTGCGCGTCGAAGTAGATCTGGTGGGCGTCGTCGGCGAGCGCCGCGTCCAGGTCCGTCGTGTACGCCGTCAGTTCGTGCCGGGCGGCGATGGCGGCGAGCCGGTTCTCGTCGCGGCCGACGAGGGTCAGCTCGGGCCAGATGCGGCTGCCGTCGCGGGCCGGCACGCCGCCCTGGTCCCGGATGGCGAGCAGGGACCGGACGAGGTGCTGCCGGTAGCCCATCCGGCCGGTGACGCCGTTGAGGATGATGCCGACGGACGTGCGTTCCACTGGGCCTCCCCGCAGGTGAATGCGCTTTCAGTAAGCGCTTTCAGGGTGCTACCGTAGCCACGCCGGAACACCGGGTCAAGACGTTCCGCAGGGAGACGCATCGATGTCGCACGTGACGCTGGAAGACGTGGCCAGAGCGGCCGACGTCTCCCTGGCCACCGCCTCCCGGGCGCTCAACGGGCGGCGCGTCACGCCGCACCTGCACGACCGTGTGCTGGCCGCCGCCGCGCGGCTCGCGTACACCCCGAACGCCCACGCCCGCGCGCTGGCCGGCGCGTCCCGGCGCAGCGTCGGCGTGGTCTGCCACGACGTCACCGACCCCTACTTCGCCGCCGTCGCCGGCGGCGTCATGCGGGTCGCCGCCGACAACGACCTGCTGGTCATGCTCGCCAGCACCTTCCGCGACCCGGAACGCGAGATCGCGTACGTGTCGATGCTGCGCGCCGAACGCGCCCCGGCGATCCTGCTCATCGGCTCCGGCTTCGAGGATCCCCGCTGGGAGCGGGCGATGGCCGCCGAGCTGGCGCCCTACCTCGACGGCGGCGGCCGGGTCGCGGTGGTCAGCCGGCACCGCACCCTGAAGGTCGACAGCGTGCTGCCGGAGAACCGGGCCGGTGCCGCCGAGCTGGCGCGCACGCTGCTGGGCCTGGGGCACCGCCGCTTCGCGGTGCTGTCCGGCCCGCCCGAGCTGACCACTGTCGCCGACCGGCTCGGCGGGTTCCGCGACGAGCTGGCCGCCGCCGGTGTGCCGCTCGACCCGGGCGCGGTGGCCGAGGCGGCGTTCACCCGCGACGGCGGCTACCGGGCGATGACCGACCTGCTCGACCGCGGGCTCGACGCCACCTGCGTGTTCGCGTGCACCGACGTGATGGCCGTCGGCGCGTACGCGGCGCTGCGCGACAGAGGGCTGTCGGTGCCCGGCGACGTCTCGGTCGCCGGCTTCGACGACATCCCGGTCGTGCGCGACCTCACCCCGCCGCTGACCACAGTGGCGCTGCCGCTGCACCGGCTCGGCGAGGAGGCGATGAAGCTGGCCCTGACCGAGAACACCGGTCGCCGCCGCCGGATCGTGCGCCTGTCCGGCGAGGTGGTGCTGCGGGCCAGCACCGCGCCTGTGGCCTGAACCCGGCCGGTAGGGTGCCGTCATGATCGAGGACGCGCCGTGCCGCTGACGAACCCCTGGCTGACCGGACCGACGCCGACGAGGAAGCTCGACCGGGACCGCCTGGAGGAACGCATCCTCAACCTGCTGTCGTCGCAGAACATGTGCGTGCTCGCCACCGCCGGACCGGACGGGCCGCTCGCCACGCCGGTGCGCTACTACCCGCTCGACTTCACCCTGATGTTCACCGCCGCGCCGCGCTCACCGAAGATGCGCAACATCGCCGCCGACCCGCGCGTGTCGGTCGGCGTCTTCGCGCCGCTTGTCGGCCTGGCCAGCAGCCGCGGCGCGCAGGTGTTCGGCACCGCCCGGGTACTCGGCCCGGAGCACCCCGACCGGGCCCGCCACTGGGCCGCGTTCCGCTGGGAGAACGAACACGCCGAGCGGGGCCGGTCGCTGTCCGAGCCGCCCGCGGACCCGCTCGTCGTGATCGAGGCCGACCGGATCGTCTACACCGAACACTGGCTGCGCCGCGAGGGCTACGCCCCACGCCAGCACTGGCGTCGCTGACGCCGCTCGCCGTCCTTGCGGTGGCGTCGCGGCGGGCGCGCTACGGACCGGCGGGGGAGCGGGTGGCGCGCAACAGGTTGCCGGCCAGCCGCAGGTCCGCGCCGCCGACCCGGGCGAGCACGTCGATCGGCTCGACAGTCACCTGCGTCCAGAGCGGCTCGGGAAAGGCCGCGCGCAGCGTGCCGGCGTCCAGGCCCCAGCCCTCGCCCGCGTCCGGTGACACCGCCAGCACGAACACCGCTCCGCCCGGCGCGGTCAGGCGCGGCAGTAACGCCAGATAGTCGCGTACGGCAGCGCCCCGCCGGTCGAGCGAGTGCAGCAGGCCGGAGTCGAACACCGAGTCGTACGGCACCGGCGGCACCGGGATCGCCGTCGCGTCGCACACCTCGAACCGCACCGGCAGGCCCGCCGCGGTGGCCTTGGCCCGGGCCTGGCCGATCGCCACCGGTGAGATGTCGACGCCTGTCACGTCGTGGCCGCGGCGGGCCAGCGCGAGCGCGAGCTCACCAGTGCCGCAGCCGACGTCGAGCACGCGCGGGCCGCGTACCCCGGTGTCCAGGACTTCGGCGAGCGCCGGCTGCGGGCCGCCGATCTCCCAGGGCGGCCGCTCGGCGTCGCGGTAGAGGCGGTCGTAGTGGACGTCGTCCGGCTCGTCGGTCATCGCGTACCCCCTCGGTCGGCGCGGCCACCCCCGAGCGTGTCACGTCCGACGGCGATCAGTGCCCCCGCCGGAGGTCAGAACCGCAGGTGGCGCAGGTACCGGTAGCCGACGGCGGCGGTCTGCTGCGGCGTCACATCAGGGGTGTCGTTCTCCACGATGTACTCCATCACCTGGTGCCCCCGGAAGATCCGCGCGAAGTCGATCATCCCGGTGCCCAGGTCGGCCATGTCGCCGGTGGCCGGGTCGCGGTCCTTGACGTGGTACTGCAACACCCGCTGCGGCGCCGAGCGGATCACGTCGAGCGTGAAGCCCTCCGGGTTCTCGACGCCCTCGCCGGAGGTGATGCCGCCGGTGACCGCCCAGTAGATGTCGATCTCCAGGTGGACCAGGCGCGGGTCGAGTTCCTCGGTCAGCACGTCCCACGGCCGCCGGCCGTTGCCGAAGTCGATGGTGAACTCGTGCGCGTGGTTGTGGTAGCCGTACCGCAGGCCCGCCCTGCGCGCGGCGGCGGCCTCGACGTTCATCTGCTCCGCCCAGCGCTTCCAGTCGTCCTCGCGGTCGGAGTTCAGGTACGGCACCACCATGAACCGCTGGCCCAGCGCCCGAGCGTTCGCGATCTTCTGCTCCAGCGCGGCGGCGTCGGCGGCGATGCCGTCGTGGCTGGAGCTGGCCTTGATGCCGATGCCGTCCAGGAGCCGGCGCAGCTCCCGCGCGGTGCGGCCGAAGTAGCCGAGCGCCAGCTCGACCCGGGGGTAGCCGATGCGGGCCAGGTGCGCCAGCGTAGCGTCGTATCCGGGCGAGCCGTTGAGCGCGTCGCGGACCGTCCAGAGCTGGAGGCTGATCAGTTCCTTCGGCACCGGGCGCCGGCCGTGGTGATGCCCACCGGCCTGGGCGGCAGTCGCGCCGAGCCCGGTGGCGAGCCCGGTGGCGAGCCCGATCCCGGCGAGCGCGGCCAGGGAGCCGCGCAGCAGGCCACGCCGGTCCAGTGACTGTTGCAGCGCGGCGTGTCCGTCATGTCCGTAGCACATGGTCACACTCCTTCGTCGCCTGTGCGCCGACGCTACAAAAGCCATGTCGTTATGTCTATGGCTTTCGGTGCTCCGAATCGAACTTTCCGTCGGCGTGGCGGAAAGTGGGGGCTGCGCGTCGCCGGTGCCCCGTGGCAGGCTCAGGACGTGGCCGCATACGACGTCGCCCTCGTCCTGCTCGTCGACCCGACCGGCGCGATCCTCATGCAGCACCGCGACGGCAACGCGCCGGTGTCGCCGTACCAGTGGAGCCTGCCCGGCGGCAGCATCGAGCCCGGCGAGACACCGGAGCAGGCCGCCCGGCGCGAGCTACGCGAGGAGACCGGGCTGACCGCCGGTGACCTGCACCTGCTGTGGAGCGGCCCCCGCCCGCACGAGGACGGCTTTCCGCACACCGTCACCGTGTACGTCTTCCGCGGCGCCACCGACGCCCGGCAGGAGGACGTGGTACTCGGCGAGGGACAGGCGATGGTCTTCGTGCCCCGCGACCAGGTGCTCGACCGCGAGCTGGCGGTGAGCGCCGAGAAGGTGCTGCCGCTGCACCTCGCGGAGACCGCCTAACGCCCGGTCAGCGCCCCGGCCAGCACGCCCGCGAACCGGGGGAGCAACTCGTCGTCCGGCAGATGATCCGGGTTGATCTCGGTGACCGACAACCCGGCGAACCGCGGGCTCGCCACCAGCTCCGCCAGCGTCGCCGCCGCCTCGCCGAGGCTGAGCCCGAACGGCTCCGGCACGTCCGCCAGCGGCGTGTCCACGAAACTCAGCACGTCCACGTCGACGTGCACCACGAACCGATCGGCCGCGCCCTCGGCCACCGACCGGGCCCGGCGCGCCGCCGCCCCCGCGTCGGCGTGCACCTCGTCAGCAGGCACGTACGCCAGCCCCAGCTCCGCCACCAGCTCCCGCTCGTGGTCACCCCGGGGCAGCGAGTCCCCGTACACCACCACGCGCTCCGGTGACAGCAGCGGCACATCCGGCCCGACACCCGCCACCTCGGGCAGCGTCCCCGGCAGGCCGAGCATGTGCGCCAGCCCCATCGCATCAAGGTTGCCGTTCGCGCGGGTCTCCGGCGTGTAGAGATCCGGCCCGCCGTCCACGTACACCAGCGCGGGAGACAGCCCGGCCCGCGCGCAACCCGCGACGAGGCCGACAGTCACCGTGCAGTCGCCGCCGAGCACCAGCGGCGCGCGCCCCCGGCCCAGCGCCGCCGCGACCCGATCGGCCACCGCCGAGGCGACGGCGGCCACCGCGCCCGCGTTCTGACCCCTGGGGTACGCCGGATCCGGCCGCCACCGGAAGCCCGGCACGTCACCGGCGTCCTCGGCGTCGGCGCCCAGCAGGTCGAGCAGGCCCGCGGCGCGCAGGGCGGCGGGTGCGCGCTCGATGCCGGGGGTGTGGGCACCGGCGCTCGACGGCGCTCCGACGACCGTCCACTGACGATGACCCATCGCCCCACCCTAACCGCGTGTGTCAGCGCAGCACGAGCAGATCGAGGGCGTCGACGACCGGGCCGTCGACCGTCCTTGCTGCCTCCCGCAACCGCTCGACGCCGGCGGCGTACTCCGCGTCGGTGATGAGCTGAAGCGGCGTGTGCGCCTCCCGGCGCAGGCCGGCCGCCGCCTCCCGCAGCGAGGCTGCGGTGACCTGCGGGACTGCCTCGACCGCCGCGGTGGCGAAGCCGGCGGCGGCGAAGGCGCCCTCGACGTCGGCGATGCTCGGGTACGTGTCCAGCACGCGGACCGCCTCGGGGAAGTAGTCGAACAGCGTGATCGCCTCGTGCCGTCCGGCGAACGCGGACCGGATGAGCACCGGGGCGCCGGGCCGCAGCACCCGGCGCAGCTCGCGTGCCGTCGCGGCCAGGTCGGGCACGTGGTGGATGACAGTGGACAGCCACGCGCCGTCGACGCTGTCATCGGCGAGCGGGATGTGCCCGGCATCGCCTGCGACGAGCGGCGCGAACACGCAGCGGGCGCGCATCGCCGCCGACGGCTCGACGGCGACCACCTCGACGCCGGGGAACCAGTCGGTGAACGCGCGCGCCCAGCTACCGGTCCCGGCACCCAGGTCGAGCAGTCGCATCCCCGGGCGCGGGGTGAGATGGCGGGCGACGGCGGCCCGCCAGGCCGTGAGACCGTCGTCGGTGAGGTGCCGGGTCGCGGCGAACGCCTCGGCGTCGGCGTCGTGGTACGCGATGCGGGCCATACGCGACAGCCAACTCCCCGGCGGGCCGCCGGGGCAAGAGACTGTGGCGGATCGGGCTCGGCTTCGGAGAGGGGTAGGGGTGCGGTATCGGATCCACTTCGAGGCCGAGCTGCCGACGGACGCCGTGCGTGCGTTCCTGCTGACGGAGTACGGCGTCGCGCCGGAGAGCGTGTTCGTCGGGCGGATCGAGGACCGGGCCGTCGACGACCCACGGCCGGTGGCGATGCTCACCCCGCCCGACGCGGACGAGGGATTCGGCTGGATCCTCACCGGTGACACCGAACTGGCCGACGCCACCGGCCTGCGCGAACATGACCTCGCGGTCACCCTCGCCCGCGCGTTCGGCGTACGGGCGCTCGTCGACGACGGCGGCATCCACCCCGACCGGTGGGTGCTGGTGAGCACCGACGGCAGCAGCGGCCGGGTGCTGACCGACCCCGACGCAGCCGCCGACGGGGACCTGCGGATCGTGCACGCGCTCGAACCGATCAGCGGGGAGCCGCAGCTCGCCGTCGTACCGCCGCCGGACTGGGCCCGCGACTGGTGACCGGCGGGTCCACCGTCCGGTCGCGTACCCGATGCCACCCGTGCGGCGCCGCCGCCTGGCGCCAGTCCTGGCGACGACCGGCGCGGGCACCGCCGTCCACTGGACGGGCAGGCCGTGGCCGGGTGACGGATCGGGTTGCGGGGGACGAATGGTGCCGTGTTCCTCGGCGAGCCGGACGGCGTTGTCGAGGAGGTGCCCGGCCGAGGCGACCCGGCCGTAGTGGGCCGCGGTGAGCGCGAGCGTGACAGCGTCGCCGACGCGCTGGCACTGCGGGCAGGCGGTGTGGAAGGCACACCGGCCCAGCGGAAGGGCGTGGGCGCGCAGGGGAGCGGGGAGCAGGCTCAGGGCATGGCGGAACTCGTCGGGTCGCATCGTTCCTCCTGGGTTGTCGATCGCGCGGCGGCAGGCAGGCGCGCGGTGCGCCGGTCGGGTCCGAAAGCGGTGCCGGTCAGGCGGGCGGGATGGCGACGATCTCGACGTCGACGCCCTCCGTGCGCAGCGTCTTCACCGCCTGGTAGAGCGCGACCTGCGCGAACGTGAACAACGAGTCCACGGTGACGGTGCGGCCGGCACTCAGGGCGATGGCGTAGACCACGGTGCGCGGGCGGAAGTCCTCGGGCAGGTCCGGCCCGCCCGGCTGCGCGCGCACCAGGTCGCGGAACCGGTTACGCGCCTGCTTGTCGTAGCGCAACGCGTCGAACGACGTGACGCCCTGCGCGAAGAGGTGACTGAGCGGCGAGCTGCCCGACGCCCGCTTGACGTGGATCAGCTCACCGTTCGGCCCGAGCAGGTCGCACGCCTCGATCCCCCGGGGATGCTGCCGGGTGCGGAGGAGCTTCTTGTCCAGCAGCACCAGGCCCGGATGCTTCTTTGCTGCCTCGCGGTTGTAGCAGTCCTCGTTTGCCAGATCCTCCGTCCACGGCGGCAACACGACGCTGGACGGCCGATTCAGGATGCGAGCCACCTCTTGGCGCAGGAACTCGCGGTGGCGGTCGCCGATCTCGTACCACTGACCCTCGTGCAGCAGCATGTGGCTGCCACCGACGGCGACCTCGGCGGTTATCCACCGGGACACCGGCGTCGATGTCATCTCCTCGGTACCGGCGGCGTCGCCGTAGAGCGTCAGCGTGCCGTTGCGCAGCCCGGTCCACCGGTCACCGTCGAGGGCGTGGACGGTGTGCGACAGGATGGTCGACAGGTCCAGATCCGTGGTCAGGATCGGGCGTCGCCCGGAGCGGGGCACGCGAACCCGGTACGAAGCGACGTGCTCGACGTCGGCCACCAGGCTGCCCGGCACCGCTATGCCGAGATCCGGAGGGTCGGGCAGGCCCAGCCGCCGGTCGAGAACCTCGATCAGCACCGGGTGCCGGGAATCGTTGGGGCGCAGCGGCCGGATCTGCTCGATGAACTCCAGGTCGGCGAGCGGCGACTCCTGCCGGCACACCCGGTCGATCTCCCGCAGATCGGCGAGCAGCCGCCCGGGGGAGACGCCGAGAGGGATGCGCAGCGCGTCGCTGCCCTCGACCCTCGCCGCACCGCGCGTACCCTGGCACGCCGTCAGGTTCGGGTTGTCGACGCGGCCGCACACCTGGCCGACGATCTCCCCCCACTTGTCGATGCCGTACCTCCAGATGGGCTGGCCGCCCGGAACCAGGCTGCGGTCCACCCGGCCGCTGGCACCCACCACCCGGCGGCGAACGTGGCGGATCCCGTCGGGGTGAAGCGTCCGCACGGCGAAGGAGACACCGAACGTCGGGTCCACCTTTTCCAGCTCGATCATGAACCGGCCCAGGGTGCCGAAGGTCAGGGCGTACGCCCGCTTGTCGACCGCCAGCAGCAGGGCGCCGCCGCCGCTGCTGTAGCCGATTGTCACGTCACTGCCGACCAGGCCGGACAGGACGCCGCACCATTCGGCCCGGTCTCGTGGCGCGCTGCCGTGCACCAGTAGCGCCGGTGCGTCGAGGACCCGGTGCGGGGTGGGCTCGAAGTCGTGCCGCCGCAGGTAGTCCACATTGAGCGCGGAACGTATGCCGTCTTCGGTGGCCGGAACGGTGAGACGGTAGACAGTCGTCGGGTAGATGCCGGACAGCGGCTGCCCGTCGTCGGCCAGCGGTGACTCGTCCGGATTGTTCGCACTGCGCATGTCGATCTCCTCGCGTAGAGAATCGGGCTGGCGGTGGTGCGGCGGAGTGGCGCCGGGGGGCGGGGTTCGCGGATCCCGCCCCGGCCGGCGCAGGTCAGGTCAGCTCAGGGAGACGGTCACGCCGCCGGAGAACGGCGAGTCGTGCAGCTCCAGGCGGGCGAGCTTGACGTTCTTCGGGATGTCGAAGACGACCACGCCGGTGACCTGGTTGCCGGGGTTGATGTCGTTGAGGAACGTCTCGGCGTTCTTGTTGGCGTAGATGGCGGCCGAGCCGTCGGCGGAGTACTCGGTGCCGTTGGCGGCGTACGCCTTCTGGCTGCTGCCGTCGAACATCTGCGACTCCTTGCCGATGTTCTTCACGTTGAGCGTGACCAGGCAGAACTGGCCCTGCGCCTTGGCACCGAACGCCGACGAGCCGACCTTGCTGACGCCGCACTTGGCGGACTTGACGGTGAACTCGAACTTGCCGTCACGGGCCGGCTGGCCGATCTTCGCGGTCTTCGGCTTGTCGTCGCTCTTGCCCGTGTCGGCCTTGCCGCCGTCGGTGTCGCCGGCGGCCGCCTCGGTGCCGGAATCGGCCTTGCTGCCGGTGGTGTCGCCGGTGGTGCCGGCGCCGCAGCCCAGGGCGACGAGGGCGCCGGCGATCAGGGCGAGCGTGGTGGTCTTGCGCATCGTTTTCCTCCTGCTGTGAACGTGGCGACGTCAATAAGAGCATCGTCCGTGAACTGTGTCAACAAGAATTATGTTTGGCGGGTGTGACACACTCCGAACGTGCGGGAAACACCGACAATCACCGCAGGGAGATCCCGGCTAACCGAACTTCAGGCCTCGATGACCACGAATCAGTCCGAAGGGCCGAGGGAGACTCCGCGGGTGGCGGGTCAGCGGGATCCCAACACCTGACAACCTTGTGATCGCTGCACCGCCTCAGAGGATTCATCATGACCGAAGCTGCGATCGACGCTGTCGACGACGGTGACCGGAAGCTCGTCGAGCACGAGCGGGCCGAGCTGCGGGACTTCATCAAAGGGCTGAGCCCGGACGACATCAAATCGGGCGGCTGGTTCACGAAGCTCGTCGCCCAGGGCCTGCGCTCCTACACCGACAAGGTCGACTGGCAGTACTTCCAGGAGCGATATACAGGCGTACCTGCGGACGCCGTCGTGGATCAACGGATCAAGATGGCGGCTCGATATGCCGCACTCGAGGGTGGACTCTCCGCCGGGGCCTACACGGCCACGGTCGGCAGCCTCGGTGGTGCGTCGCCGGCGACCGTCCCCGCCGCCGTCGCGACCATGATGGTCGACGTCGCGTTCATCACGCGCATCCAGCTTCGCCTGGCCTACGATGTGGCCGTCCTCTATCGAGTCCCGCTGGACCTGTCCGATCCCGAAGACATGTGGAAGCTCAGTCGCGTGGCCTTCACGATCAAGGGCGGAGAGATGGCCCGGGAAGGCGTGGCCAAGGCGGTCCCGATCATGATGTGGCCCCTGATCAAGCGCTTCTACTCCGGAGCGGTGCTGAACGCGGCCAGGGGACTCCCGTTCGTCGGACGGTTTCTCCTGCAGCGCAACATCATCAAGATCGGCATCCCTGTGGTCGGTGTTCCACTCGCGGTGGTGATGAACCGGTACACGACGCTGCTCGCCGGACGACATGCGCGAGCCGTTTTCCGGAACGAGGCGCGGGTGATCGAACTAGCCGAAGGGCTGAGTGAGCGCACTCGTCACCCCCAGTCGATGCTGTGGGTCGCGTGGCTCGTCGTCATGGCGGACCACGGGATCGCCGACGATGAGGCGCTTTTGATCCGGCACCTGGTGAGGCTGGTCCGGGACCGGCACCAGGTGATCGATGGGCGGCTCGAGCAGCTCGTCGACATCGACGCGTCCGAGGTGTGGCGACGTTTGGACGCCGAGCCGGGGACCTCGCTGACATCATCGAGATGGCCGATCGGGTGGCCACCGTGGACGGCGACGTCAACGTCGGCGAGAAGGCACTCCTCGCCGAGCTTCGCGACCGCTGCCGTCGTGGCTGATCGCCGCCGGGACTCTCAGCCCGTCTTCGACTCGTAGACCGTCTCCAGACCGCGCCGTACCCGGATGAGCGATCCGAGCCACTCCCTCGTCTCGGCGTCTGTGGAGTAGAGGATGGTGCCGCGCATGCCGCGCGTCATCAGCACCTTGTAGGTGTTGCGGATCAGGCGGTCCGCCTCCGCGTCACTGAGCGACTTGCGGCTACGGAAAGCCGGATCCTTCGACTCCGCCCGCTGGGTGACGAGCCGTCCGTCCCGGGCGACCAGGTCGGGTCCGAGGATGACACCGGACCACTCGTACTCGAAGCCCTGTGCGGTGTACACGCAACCGACCTGGCCGAAACCGTGCGGATCGGTTGCCCAGAACGCGCTGCCCGGCGCGTCGCCGACGCTGCGGTCGCTCTTGACGTTCCAGGGACGCGCCCAACCACCGATCCGTACGTCGGCCACCAGCGAGTCGTCCGGCCGTGGATCGCTCCACGGCCAGCAGTAGCCGGCCGACATGCGCGCCGTCTCCCCGGCTTCCTGCTTCGCGGCCAGGAACGCCTCCATCTCCTCCGGCGAATCCGCCAGCCGTAGGTCGAAGCGCCCGTCTCCGGCCCACACCGACGGCTTGCCGCCGTCGAGGCCGAGCAGGTCGACGACCCACTGCTCGTACGCCTCACTGCCGCCGCACCGGAACTGGTCGTGCAGCGACACCACCTCGATGTCCAGATTGAGCTGTCTCGCGTACGTGGAGATGACGTCGACGTTCCCCAGCTCGCCCGGCTTGACCACCTGGTGCTCGTCGAGGAGGAAGACCGGTACCCGGGCCGCGGCGATGAGTTCGTCGATCTGCGGCCGGGCACGGTCCCGCTTCCCCTTCGGGGTGAACCGGTTGACCGACGTCTCCCTGATCCGGTGCGCCTCGTCGCAGATCAGCACGTCGAGGCCGTTCCGCTCGGCGGTCATGAAGCTGTTGAAGTACCCGAACAGGTTCTTCAACCGGGTGGAGCCCTTGCCCGCGTAACGCCGCAGCGTCTGGGTGAACGAGCGGGAGCCCGTGGCGTGCATGACCGAGCGCTGCTGCCGGGCGAGTTCACCGAGCACCGAGAGTGCGATGACGCTCTTGCCGCTGCCCGGCCCGCCAGCCACCACCACTACCGATTTGCGGTCGGCGCTGCGTGCGCGCTCCACGGCGTGCAGCACCAGCTCGTACGCCAGGCGCTGCTCGTCGAGCAGGGTGAAGTGGGACCGGTCCTTCAGCTCCGCGGCGGCGTAGGACAGCAGGTGCTTGCTGGGGCGTACCGAACTGGTGAGGAAGCGATCCGCGGCGGCCGCGCCGGAGCCGGGGGCCAGGTGGCTGCGCAGATAGTCGAGGAACCCGCCGCGGCGCTGCTTGGTGAAGATCCGGCTCTGCTCCGTCGCCCGCCGGGCGAAGAGGTCGTCGATGTCGCGGTCGACGGCGTTGTGCAGGTAGGCGGCCCCGACGATCGGGTTACGCGAATGGGCGAGCACCCCGAGGAAGTCCGCGAGGTATTCGCAGTAGTCCTCGACCTGTACGCCCGGATGCAGCCGAGGGGTGGCGGCGTGCTCGACCAGGACCAGGCTCTCGGATCCCTCGTACGACTCGACCCGGGACCACTGCTTCAACTCCACGACGACGCAGGAGTCCTCGGCCGTCTTCGGATGTGTTCCGGCGAGGACGACGTCGATCCGCTTGCTGGTCAGCGGGAGCTGGTACTCCACCAGCATCTCGACCTGCCTGAGACCCGCGTCGGCGAGGTCCTGGGCGAGCACCGGCAGGCTCCGCTCCCAGGACCGCCGTTCGGAGGCGCTCACGTTGTGCCCGACGTGCTCCGCGATCCGGTCGGCGAGGGCGCCACCGGCCGCGTAGCGCAGCAGTCCGTCGGCGGAGGTGCGAAAGGCTGACACGACTTGCCCCCGGGCAGCACGAAATGATCGTGCGCATGGGGGGCGTGTCCGGCGACGACCGGAAGCCCGTCGTTACGCGCTTGTACGGGTGGACTGTAGCGGAGAGATCATCCGCATGGCACGCCCTGCTACCGCTTGGCCGCGGAGCCCCTGACATCCTCGGCGGGATAGCGGACGGCGACCTCGGTCAACTTGGTGAGGGCGGCCTCCGTCAGGTCGATGCCGAGGACGTCCGCCAGCCTCGTCAGGTAGATCATGACGTCGCCGATCTCCGCTCGCACGCGTGCGCCCGCCTCGCGGTCGTCCATCACCGTGGCGGCCTGCTCCGGGGTCAGCCACTGGAACTCGGCGACCAGTTCCCCGACCTCGCCGGCGAGTGCCATCGCGAGGTTCTTCGGCGTGTGGAACTGCTGCCAGTCACGTTCCTCCGCGAACGCCCGTACGCGGGCCGTCAACTCGTCCACGCGGGCAGTCTGACACGCGCTCAGGTGACCAGGCCGGTGCGGTACGCGTACACCACCGCCTGCCCCCGGTCACGCAGGTCCAGCTTCGTGAGGATCCGCGACACGTACGCCTTCACCGTCTCCTGGCTGATCACCAGCCGCGCCGCGATCTCGCTAATAGACACCCCGTCGGCGATCAGCCGCAGCACCTCCGACTCCCGCAGCCATGTCCGGCTGCGCGTCGATGACGGTGGTGAATCCGGTACGGATCAGAGCCTGGTCGTCGCAGGCCAGCACCCGGATCGGCGTGGTCACGACGCGCTCCCGGTGGGGTCCGCCCCCGGACGACGAAGCCGTCGCCGGTCCGGCGGTGGGGGCGTGCCTTGAGCAGAACTGCTGGCCTCGGGACGGTCGCGGCGGGCAGGCTGCCGGCATGGCGACGGGCTTCGGCGGTGAGGTGGCGACCTACTACGCACGGCATCGGCGCGGCTACCCGCCCCAGGTGCTCGACGCGCTGGCGGCAGCCTTCCGCCTCGGCGCCGACGACACGGTGGTCGACCTCGGCTGCGGTACCGGTCAGTTGAGCATTCCGCTCGCGGACCGGGTGGGCGCGGTCATCGGCATGGACCCGGAACCGGACATGCTGGTGATCGCCCGGCGCACCGCAGTGGACCGGGGGACCGCCAACGCCACGTGGGTGCTCGGCGGCGACAGTGATGTGCCCGCGTTGTCCCGGCTGCTCGGCGGGGGGAGTGTCGGTGCGCTGACCGTCGCCGTCGCCATTCACTTCATGGACCGCGACACCCTGTTCCAGGCGGCCCAGCCGTTGGTGCGCCCCGGAGGTGGCATCGCCGTCGTCACGAACGGCGAACCCCTGTGGATGCAGGACACCGAATGGTCACGCGCGCTGCGGGGATGCCTGGAACGGATGCTCGGCCACCCCGTCACGGGGAGATGCCAGACCGACGAGGACGGGCGCCGGCGCAACCGGGAGGCGCTCGTCCGTGCCGGTTACCGGTACGAGGAGACGTCGGTGCGGTACGACGCCCCGCTGACGGTCGACGACATGGTGGGCGGCGTCCTCTCCGCCATGTCCGCCGAACGGTTGCCTACCCTGCAACAACGCGCGGCGCTCGCCGCCGACGTGCGCGACGCTCTCGGCGGGGTGGACGTGGTGACCGAGCGGGTCACCGTCCGGTTGCAGTGCGGGATCCTCGGCTCATAGCCGATCACCGGACGGGTTCAGCTACGTCACCAGGCGGTAGTTGGGAATGCCCCTGGTGCGTTCCTCGATCGGTGCGGCAGTGGACAGGGCGGTCACTCCGGCGGGAACCGGAGCCCGCGAGACGTGGATGCCCTCCAGGCAGGTGTCGCACCAGAACGAGACGTAGCCGTACCCGGCGCCGGGCGGCGTGGTGAACACCATGCGCAGGGTCCGGTGACCGCAGTTCGGGCACTGGTGGTCGGACTCGGCCGGCAGGGTGCGGTAGACGATTTCGTACGCGTCGAGCCACTCGTCGAATGAAGCCACCAGCTACTCCTCCGGTCTGAGTGGTGGGTTCCCAGCTAACTCGCGACGAGCATGCGTTCCGGGAAGTCGCCCCGGTCGCGCCAGGCATTGACGATTTTGGCGGTGATGGCGCTGGCAGCGGCGTTGAAGTCGTCGTCCTCGACTCGTGCCTGCAACGTCTGCGGGTCGATGACGACGATACGATCGAACCTGTCCTCAAAACCAAACGCATACCGCACCTCGTCCGCCGGAGCCTCGATCCGACGGGCGGCCACCATCATTCCCATGTCGCCCCTTTCCGACCATCCTTACTCCACCGGCAAGCTGTGAGTCGCGGCGACGAGTTCTCGGAGATGTGCCACCACAACAGATTTCTGGGCTGTCTCCGGCAGATGCTGTTCACCCGCCGCGACCAGACCCTCGCGCAAATGGGCGACGACCTCGCGCTGGGCTTCCGGCGACAGGTCATCCAACCGGAATGAACCGAGGTTGTTGTCGACGATCTCTTGAAGATGCGCTGCGGCGTCTCTGCCAGTGAGCCGAGCGATCAGGAACTCCAAGGTCCAGTCGAATAACCCTCCGGTCGCTGTCCAGTCGACCCCGGGCCGCAGAACGACGAGGCCGGCCACTACTGTGCTGCCGACTGTCCGTCGCCACCCGTGGTGTCGACCTTCTGGCTCTTGTCCGGCGTCAGGGCCACAGCACTGAGGGGCCGGCCGTCCTGATCGGCGAACTCCACCTCATAGGCGAGGTCGGGGCGGTGGAACACGTGCACGATGGCACCGACCGCTCCGGCGGGGAGATTCTCCTCAGGCACGGCATCCCTGAGTTCTACCAGCTCGTACGGGTCCACGATCAGTGGCGGAGACGGGCGAGATACGCCTGCCAGGCGTCCCGATCGACCGCGTCCGGTGACGTCCCCGAGGGAAACCAGGTGGACCCGAGATCCGGATCCCAGGCGGCGATCAGCGTGTCGAGACCCGCCACCAGCACAGCCGGCCACAGCCGCGCCGCGGAGAGCTGTTCGAAGACGCGGCGGGCTTCACGCAGTTGGACATCCCGGTCTCTGCCCGTGTACCCGAAATCCCAGAGGATCTCATAGGCGTCCAGGAGCGACTGCTCCTCCGGAACGTCGGAGGGATAGGCGAGATAGTTGCGGGCAACCTCGCCGCCGACCTCCCCGTCTGGGCTGCACTGCGCGGGACGGCTCAAATAAATTCCTCCCTCAGGACCGATCGAAGCTCGCAACCCGATCGCCGAAGCAATCCTGTCGGCCACCGCTTTCGGCTCCTCCGCAGCGTGGAAAAAAATGTGTTCCAAAGTCGACATGTGCGACACCAGACTAGTCGGGAAGCGTGATTATTCGGTTGTCGCCGAGGATGATTCGGACCTGGCCGGGCATGGCGCTGCCGTGCTGTCTGTGCTGACCCAGCGCTCGTGCGAAACCCCGCCGGGCCTCCTCCTCGCTCAGGTTTACCGGGCGTCCGTCGATGACCGCGTTGCCGCCGCCGGTCTGGTCGACCTGCTTGCCGGCGGCCATGATGTTACGGCGTACGGCTTCGCTGCTGGAGCGGTCGAGGGTCTTGAATTCGGTCACCACGCCGGGATCGTCTGGACCAGACCGCACCATCGAGTCCGGATTCTTGAGCTTGTACAGGCTGTTGTCACGTTCCCGTGGATGGACCATGTCCCCTTCCTCGGCGAGGCGGTCACCGACCGCTCTTTCCTTATCGTCGAACAAGCCGCGAGGGTCATTCACCTCGGGCCGGAAGTCGGCGCCGAGGGGACCATGCTGCTTGCCCGGGTCGAAGTCCGGGGGCCTCGTCGGGTGACCGTTATGGCGCCCGGGGCCACCGCTGCCAGCAGTCTTCTCCGGTCCGGCGGACGAGAGGCGGCTCAGCGCCTCCTTCAGCTTGCCGATCAGGTCGCCGAGCCGCCGCATCTCCGGCATCAGCCGCCGCAGACTCGCCAGCAACCCCCGCAACAACCGCGCGATCCGCGCCGCCCACGACGCCACGGTCGTCGTCACCTGCTCCACCACCAGCGGCGTCGCCAATCCCGCCGTGGCGACCAGTTCGGCCGCGTACACGATCAGGCGGGACACGCAGGCGGCGATGGCGTCGCGGACCAGCAGCCGCACGGCCGCGACCAGCCCGGCGGCGCCCTCGGTGATCGCGGCCATCGCCTCGGCGCCCTGCGCCAGCCCGGTGACGGCCTGCTGCTGCTCGGCCGCCCAGCGGCGGTAGCCGGTGGCGGCGGTGCCGGTCCACCCGGCGACCTCGGTACGCACGGCGTGGGCCAGCTCGGCGGCGTCCTCGCGCAGCGACGTGGCGACGTTGCGCCAGGTCTGCGCGTGCGCGGTGATCTCGGCGGGGTCACCGGCCAGCCCGTCGAGGGCCTCGCTGAGCGGCTTGACGTGCTCGATGAGCCAGGCGATGCCGTACTGGAGGAGCACCCCGGCCGGGTCGGACACCAGGGCTAGCGCGTCGAGGCCGGCGCTGACGACGCCGAGGCTGCCGTCGATCCAGCTGCCGGTGCGTACGCCCTCGGCGATGAGTTCGATGTCCTCGCAGATCCACACGCCCGCCCAGGCGCTCGGCGCGGTGTCCGAGGCGGCGGCGACCAGCGGGTTCGTGGTCACCGACGCTGTCGTACCCGGTCGAGCAGGTGCGCGGCGTGCGCGTCGGAGGCGCGGTAGTGCTCGGCGCTGGACCGCAGCTTCCCGGCGGTGTCCCGGACCGAGGTGGCGGCGGTGCCGATGCCGTCGGTGAGCGTCCGCTGGAGACCGTCGAGCAGGACCGGCATGATCGCGCAGAGCTGCCCGTACGTGTCGGCGCTCAGCCGGACGTGCCGGCCGGCCTGCCGCGCGGCGTCGATGCTGTCGGCGCAGCGCCCGAGGTGGGCGGCGTGCGCGGTCAGGTCGTCCGGGTCGACCCGGAGGCCGTCACCGGGCGGCATCCGGCGCGTCCGGGTCGGGGCCGAGCCGCCGTTGGTGGGACTCGACGATCGCCCGCGCGGCCGGGTCGTCCGCGCCGAGCGTCTCGGTGGTGGCCTCGGTGAGCTGTCGCAGCAGGTCGGCGCGGGCGTCCCGGGTGACCGCCAGGATCTGCCGGGCGGTGTGTGCGGCGGAGTGCCGCCGGACGCGTTCGTCGAGCCGCAGGCCGGTGAGCAGCCCGGACGCGTCGACGGTGACCTCGACCAGCCCGTCGGCGCTGCGGGCGGTGCCGGTCAACGCCTGCGTGCGGGCGGACAGGTCACGGGCACGTGCCGCCCGGTCGGTCAGCGACGACTCCCACTCGTCGAGCCGTCGTGCCGCCGCGTCCAGCGCGGCTTCGTCCGCCCACATGACGACCCTCCCCAGAGGACAACGGTGCCCGACACGGTAGCAACCGGTCGCGCTGAGTGTGGGCCCCGTGACGGCCCGGTGACGAACATGCTCCCCTGTGGAGGGACGTCTCCGCGTGCCGGGCGTTGCTAGGGTCTGGTTGACCGTGACGGGGAGGCAACGGGATGACACAGGACGCCGCGGCCGAGGACTACGCGCTGCGCGTCTCCGGCTACCGCGAGGAGCTGGCGGCCCTGCGCGCCGGCGTGCACCCCGCTGGCGGCGTAACCGCCGACGGTCACACCGCCGGCGGGGTGACCGCCGAGGCGCGCGGCCGGGCCGCCGACGGCCAGGTCGAGGTGACGGCGGTGGACGGGCGGCTGCGCTCCGTCGAGCTGGCCGCGCCGTTGATGCGGCTGTCCGAGGACGAGCTGGGCCCCCTGGTCGAGCAGGCGGTGAACGACGCGCTGACCGCGTCCCGCAGCAGTCTGGCGGGCAGCGAACCGGTGCCCGACCTGTCCGCGCTGACCGGAAGCCTCGGGGCCGTCCTGGCCGAGAGCGAGGCGGCGATGCGCCGGCTCCACGGCGCGATCGCTGACGCCGTCGCCACCGCCGGACCGGCGACCGGGCTCGGCGGGGACGTCCCGGCGAACGGCCCGGCGGACCTCCTGCACCAGGTCCTGGACGTGCTGGGCACCGCAACCGGCGGGACGCCGCCCGACGACGGCGGGGACGAGCGGTGGACTGGGTCCGATGACGCCGGGACCGTGCGCGCGGAGGTCGACGGCTCGGCCCGGCTGACCCGGCTGGAGGTCACCCGCCCACCCCGCCGGCTGTCCTCGGCGGAGCTGGGCGAGTCGGTGGTGGTCGCGGTCAACCGCGCGCTGGAGCAGATCCCCCCGGCGGCGGCGCCGCAGGGGCTCGGCTCGGCCGCGCTCGACGCGCGGCTGCGCGAGCTGCAGGAG
Organism: Micromonospora sp. AB353; assembly: GCF_049538395.1. Classification (NCBI taxonomy): domain Bacteria; kingdom Bacillati; phylum Actinomycetota; class Actinomycetes; order Micromonosporales; family Micromonosporaceae; genus Micromonospora; species Micromonospora sp. AB353. Next base: position 51,217 of record NZ_JBMVFV010000019.1, read on the forward strand.
GCCAGCGTCCGCCAGATGTCCGCGCTCACCGGCGCACTGACCGGCGTGATGCAGACCATCCGGGAACCGGGACGATGACCGACGGAGGGGAGCGCTGATGGCCCGCGAGATCGAGATCGATCCCGAGTCGATCATCGGTGCGGGTGACGACATCGTCGCCTCGGCGCAGCGTATGCGCGCCGCACTGTCCGCGTTCGACGCCGAGCTGGCGGCCTTCGGCGCCCCGTGGGGCAACGACGACCTCGGCTCGCTCATCGGGATGGTGTACGAGACGATCCGCGACCTGGCGCTGGAGAGCTACGACGCGAACCTCGTCGAGATCGAGGACATCGGGAAGCTGAGCCGGGTGATGGGCCTCAACTACCAGGAGACCGAACGCATGATCACCGAGAGTCTCGGCCGCTTCCGTGAGGTGCTCGGCTGACATGGGAATGACCCTGCCCGGCGAGCTGGTGTCGCTTCTCGGCATGCTCGGCTACACCTGGCCCGAGGCCGACGAGACGAAGCTGCTGGAGATGGGTCAGGCGTGGCTCGCCTTCCCGGACCGGCTCCGGACTCCGGTGGCCGACGCCGACCGGTCGGCGCAGCAGATGTGGACCCAGAACCGCGACGACGCCATCGAACGTTTCCAGACGAGCTGGCAGGCCGCCGACTCGGCGAAGACCAACCTGGACGACGGCGCGTCCGCGGCGGCGCTCATCGGCACCGGGCTCATGGTGTGCGCCGGGATCGTCCTCGCGTTGAAGATCAACGTGATCGTGCAGCTGACGCTCCTCGCGATTCAGATCGCGCAGGCAGTCGCCACCGCCGCTGTCACGTTCGGTGCCTCCCTGCTGGAGATCCCGATCTTCAAGCTCATCACCGGTGTCCTCCTCGACCAGCTGCTCACCATGGCCACCGAAGCGGTGCTCGGTGGGTAAGCGGGGAAAGGCCGGTCTCTTCACGCCGGTGGAGAAATGGCTCCGGGCCCGGATGCGGCACCGCCGCTACGCGCACATCTTCCGCGGCCACGTGAACACCAACGCCACTCCGCCCCGGGGCACCGGCTTCCACCACCGGTTCATGGGGGAGAACCCGCCGGGTGCCCGGGTCCGGGTCGACGCGGACGGCCGCGAGATGATCCTCGAACGGCACGCCGACGGTACCTACCGGGCCCGCGTCGACGTGCAGGACGACGGCGGTGTCTGGCGCCAGAAGCGCGGTTCGAGCACCTTCTTCCCGGACAACTGGACGCCGCAGCGGGTCGACGAGACGATCGAGGGCGCGTTCCGGTCCGGCGGCCCGCACCCGGACGACCCGAACAAATGGCAGGGGAGGGCGAACGGGCTGCTCGTCGAGGGCTTCTACAATCCCGGTGGTACGACGTGGTACTCGGCTTGGCCGGTGGGGGGACGCTAGCTGTGGGTGACATCCAGTTCGGGCGCAATCAGAACGGCGCGCCCACCATGACCAGCGGTGACGCGCGTTTCCGCCCCTTCGCCTCCCAGCTCGTCAGCGACATCCAGACGTACGCCCCGGACTGCCTCGAGCTGCTGCAGTGCATCGACGACGTGATGTCCGGGCGCTCGGACTACGAGGAGTACGAGGGCAACTCCGCAGTGGTGCGTTGCACGCCGACCGGCGTCAGCGTGGACAGCCTCGGCCCGGTGCCGTCGGGAGCGTCGTACACGGTCGACGAGGCCCGCACCGTGATCCTCACCTACTTCGACTTCCTCGCCCCCTCGCCCGAGGAGAAGAAGCGCCACCTCGCCACCTGGGAGCGGGAGCACGGCGGCCCGTTCCCCGGGCGGCACCTGCTGCGTCTGCCCGGCTGACGCCGCTCAGCGGGCCAGCCGGGCGATAGCCGCCACGGAACGGTCCACGTCGGCCTCAGTGGTGGTCGCGTTCGACACCGAGATCCGCATCAGCCGCCGTCCCCGCCACGTCGTCCCACCGGCCCAGCACGTCCCGTCGGCCTGCACCGCGGCCACCACCCGGTCGGTGCGCGCGTCGTCGCCGAACCCGACAAGCACCTGGTTGAGCACCACGTCGTTCACCACCTCGAACCCGGCCGCGCTCAGCCCGTCGGCGAACCGCCGGGCTAGCGCGCAACACCGCTCCACCAGCGCGGCGACGCCGTCGCGGCCCAGCTCCCGCAGGCCCGCCCAGACCGCGAAGCCACGGGCGCGGCGCGAGGACTCCGCGGTCAGCTCCGCGCCTACGGGCACACCACCGGAACCCACGAGGTACGCGGCCGCGAGCGACATGGCCGCCGCGTGCGCGTCGGGCCGGGCGCAGAACGCGAACGCCGTGTCGTACGGCAGGTTGAGCCACTTGTGGCCGTCGCAGGCCCACGAGTCGGCGTTCTCCAGCCCGTCGACCAGGTGCCGGGTGGCCGGGCTGGCGGCGGCCCACAGTCCGAACGCGCCGTCCACGTGCGCCCAGCCGCCGTACCGGTGGACCAGGTCGCAGGCGCGGCGCAGGTCGTCGCACGCGCCGGTGTTCACGTTGCCCGTCTGCAGGCAGACGATGGTCGGGCCGGGACCGGCGTCGCGCAGCGCCGCGTCCAGGGCGTCCGGGTCGATCGCGCCCTGCGGGCCGGTCGGTACCGGGCGCAGCGCGTCGGTGCCGAGGCCGAGCAGCCGCAGCGACCTGTCGACGGTGGCGTGCCGTTCGGCGCCGGCGAACACGCGTACCGCAGGCGCGCCGGACAGGCCGCGTCGTTCGACGTCCCAGCCGGCGTCGGCGAGGACCTGGTGGCGGGCGGCGGCGAGCCCGGCGGTGTTGGCGGCCTGCCCGCCGGTGACGAACCCGACGGACGCGGTCGCCGGGATGCCGAGCAGTTCCTTGAGCCAGGTACCGGCGGCCGCCTCGGCGGCCACGGCGGCGGGCGAGGTGACCGCGTTGAACGCGTTCTGGTCCCACCCGGCGGCCAGCATGTCCGCGGCGGTGGCGGCGGGCGAGGCGCCGCCGATGACGAAGCCGAAGTAGCGCGGCCCGGCGGTGGCCACGAGTCCTGGTTCGGCGGCGGCCACCAGCTCCGCGAGGACCTGCTCGGGCGGGGTGGGCGCATCAGACAGCGGGCCGGCGAACGCCTCGTTCAGCGCGGCCTGGTCCACGGGTACGCCGACCGGCCGGTCCGGCAGGGACAGCCGGTAGTCGGCCGCGTGGTCGGCGGCGCGCCGGAACAGGTGCCTCAGCTCGTCCATCGCCGCACCCTAACCGAGGCCGCGTGCCATCCGAGCCGCCCTCATGAACGGTCCCGACCGCCGGTCACCGCGAGTGCGGCGTCGAGGCGGTCCAGGTGCGCGGCGACCGGCCCGACGGTGAGCAGGCCACTGCCCGCCCCGGCCAGCTCGCCCGCCGCCGGGGCGAGCGCGGCCCGGGCCCGCAGCATCACGTCCCGGTCGTCCAGCGCGACGGCGGCCCGGCCGGTCAGGCACCACAGCGCCTCCATGAGCAGGTCGCGCGGCGGTGCCGGGGTGCGACGCAACGCCCTGGCGGCCTCCTCGCGCCGCCCGTCGGCGAGCAGGAGCAGCGGGCGGGCCCAGGGCGCGTACGGGCCCCAGTCGGTGTCGGCGGTGAAGACGGCGGGCAGGTCGTGCCACACCCGCAGGCAGAGCAGCGCCAGCGGCGCCAGCCCGCGTTCCACGCCCGGCATGCCGCAGCCGGCCAGCCCACTCGCCCACGAGCGGTACGCCGCCTCCGCCTCCGGGTACGCGGCACCGCTGGCGGCGGTCCGCATGGCCCGGTAGCCGCCGGTGAACACGCCGACGAGCGGGCTCTCGTGCCGGGCGGCGAGCCGGTCCGCCGCCTCGGCGTGCGCGTCGGCGGCCGTGACGTCGGCGAGCGCGCCGCGCGACTGCACCCGGATCAGGTGGCCGAGGATCTCCACTGTGGCCAGGCCGTGCCGCGCGGCGAGCGCGACCAGTTCCGCGCCGATGGCGTCCCGCTGCGCGGCCAGTCCGGCGCGGTGGAACGTCTGCATGTACACGCCGTTGAGGGCCTGGGCCAGCAGCGCCGGGTCGGCCACCCGCCGGGCGATCGCCTCCGCCTCCCGCGCGGCCTCGGCGGGGCGCGGCGACGCCGTACCGCGGGACTCGATCGCGACGGTGGCCAGCAGCCGGGCGCGTGTCGCCTCCGGCGCATCAGGGTCCAGCCCGGCCAGGGCCCGCTCCGCCGCCGCCACGACCCGGGCCGCCTGCGCCGGGTCGTCGGAGCGGGTCCAGATCGCGGGTACGTCGTACCCGCCGATGACCCGCGCGGTGAACTCCGGGTCGCCCAGTTGCTCGGCCGCCGTGATGGCCGCCTCACGCTGGTCCCGGGCCGCCTCCAGTCCACCCGGCCCGGTCACCGCGAGGCTGCGCAGCAGCCCGACAGTGGACTCCAGCCGGGCCCGCGCGCCGGGCACCACACTGCGCTCGTACGCCGCCGCGGTCTCCGCCCAGACCCGCGCCGGACCTGTCGGCTCGGGTTCGGCCTGGCGCAGCAGGTCGGTCTCCAGCCGCCGCAGCCGCGGTCCCGGGTCCAGGCCGAGCTGGTCGCGCAGCAGTTCCCGGGCGCGGCGCAGCACGGCGAGCGCGTCGGCCTGCCGTCCGGCCCGGTAGAGCGCCGACGCCAGCAGCGCCCACCCGTCCTCCCGCCACGGGCACGCGGCGACGTGGGCGTCGAGATCGGGTACGGCGTCGGCAGCCCGGTCCAGCGCCAGCAGCGCCTCGGCCCGCCGCTCCACGGCGGTCAGCCGGATCTGGTCGAGCCGGGCGCGTTCGGCGTGCGCCCACGGCTGGTCGAAGTCGGCGTACGCGGGCCCGCGCCACCAGCCCAGCGCCTCGTCGAGCCGGTCCAGCGCCGCCCGGGGCAGCGCGTCGGCGACAGCGGTGACGGCGTCCTCGAACCGCCAGGCGTCGACGGTGCCCGGGGCGGCGCGCAGCGCGTACCCCGGTCCGTCGGTGACCAGCAGCCGGGCCGGCTCGCGTGGCGGACGGTGCGGTTCCAGGCGGCGGCGCAGCGCCGCGACGAACGTGCGGACCGCGCCCACCGCGCCGGCCGGCGGGTCGTCCCACAGGTCGTCGACGATCTGCCCGACCGGAACGGTCCGGCCCCGGGCGGCGACCAGCCGCGCCAGCACGGCCCGGTGCCGGGGCCCCTTCAGGTCGACCGGCGCACCCGAGTCGTCCCAGGCCGTGACCGGACCCAGCACACCGAAACCGACAGGCACCGACCCTCCTCGACCAGGGGTCACCGTATCGCGCTCATCGGTTGCTCATCGGGCGCCGCCACGCTGGTCAGGTACGACGAGACGAAAGAGGGATCGAGATGAGCACCGTCATCGCGGAATTCGACTACCAGCGCGTTCCGGTCGCCGAGGGTGTGACGCTGAACGTGGCGGTGGGCGGCTCCGGCAGCCCGGTCGTGCTGCTGCACGGCTTCCCGCAGACCCACCTGATGTGGCGGCACGTCGCCGCCGACCTGGCCGGCGAGCACACGGTGATCTGCCCGGACCTGCGCGGCTACGGCGCCAGCGACAGGCCGGCCGCTGATACCGAGGACACGTACAGCAAGCGGACCATGGCCGCCGACGTGGTGGCGCTGGCCCGCGCGCTCGGCCACGAGCGGTTCGCGCTGGCCGGGCACGACCGGGGCGCGCTGGTCGCGGTCCGGGCCGGCCTGGACCACCCGGACGTGGTCACCCACCTGGCGTCGCTCGACGTCCTGCCCACCCTCGACATGTGGGACGTGCTGCACGGCGTGAACGCCTCGGTGGCGTTCCACCTCTACCTGATGGCGCAGCCGCCCGGCCTGCCGGAGCAGATGATCGCGGCCAGCGCCGACGCGTTCTTCGGGTACTTCCTCGACGCCTGGGCCGGTGACCCGGCGGCCATGCCGGCGCAGGTGCGCGCCGAGTACCTGCGGGCCTCCCGGGAGGCGGTCGACTCGATCGTCGCCGACTACCGGGCGTCGGCCGGGATCGACGTGACGCACGACCGGGCGGACCGGGACGCCGGGCGGCGGCTGACCATGCCTACCACCGTCATCCAACAGGACTGGGGCGCCGCACTGGGCTACGACGCGGCAGCCGTGTGGCGGGCCTGGGCCCCGGACCTGGAGCACCGCACCACCACTGCCGGGCACTTCATGGCCGAGGAGGCACCGGGCGAGATCGCCGAGGCGCTGCGCGCGTTGGTCAAGCGGTAGGCGCTCCGAAGGCCGCTGGCGGACGTCATACCGTACGTTGTACGTTAGTGCCCTCGTCAACGGAGGGGGCACAGACGTGGAACACGCGATCCTCGCGGAGGGCCTGCGTAAGCGGTACGGGGGCACGGCCGCGCTCGACGGATTCGACCTGCGGGTACCGCCGGGCACCGTGTGCGGACTGCTCGGGCCCAACGGCGCCGGCAAGACCACGGCCGTCCGCATCCTGGCCACGCTGCTGCGCTTCGACGCCGGGCGGGCCGAGGTGGCCGGCTACGACGTGGCCGGGCAGGCCGACCGGGTGCGCCACCGCATCGGCCTGGTCGGCCAGCACCCGGCCGTGGACGAGGCACTGAGCGGGCGGGAGAACCTGGTCATCTTCGGCCGTCTGTTCCACCTGGACCGGGCCGGGGCGCGACGGCGGGCCACCGAACTGCTCGACCGGTTCGGGCTCGCCGACGCCGGCGCTCGGCCGGTCCGCACGTACTCCGGTGGCATGCGCCGCCGCCTCGACCTGGCCGCCGGCATGATCCTCGCGCCGTCGGTGCTGTTCCTCGACGAGCCGACCACGGCGCTGGACCCGCGCGGCCGCAACGAGGTGTGGGAGGCGGTACGCGACCTGGTACGCGGCGGCACCACGGTGCTGCTGACCACGCAGTACCTGGACGAGGCCGACCAGCTCGCCGACCGGGTCTGCGTGCTCGACGCCGGGCGGGTGATCGCCGAGGGCACCCCTGATGCGCTCAAGTCCCGCCTCGGCGGCGACCGGATCGACCTCGTCGTCCGCGACGCCGCCGACCTGGCCACCGCCGCCGCGCGGCTGCGCGCCGTGGCCCGTACCGAACCGGCAGTCGACCCGGACCGGCGGGCGGTCAGCGCCCAGGTCGGCGACCGGGCCGGCGCGCTGACCGAGGTGCTGCGCGCGCTGGACGCCGACGGCGTGGACGTGGCCGACGTGGCGCTGCGGCGACCCACACTGGACGAGGTGTTCCTCCATCTCACCGGCGGGCCGTCCGCCGACCGGACCGGTGTGGAGGTGACCGCGTGACGGCGATCGTGACCCCGGCCCGGCGTGCGTCGCTTGCCGGTGACGGCCTGACGCTGACCGGTCGTGCGCTGGCGCACTGGCGGCGCGAGCCCGGTCCGCTGGTCGGCTCCCTGGGCTTCGACATCCTGATGGTGCTGATGTTCGCGTACCTGTTCGGCGGCGCGCTCCAGGTACCGGGCGGCGGCAGCTACCGCGAGTTCCTGATGCCCGGCATGTTCGCCATGACGATGGTCTTCGGTATCAGCATGACCACCATGGCGGTCTCGGCGGACCTGGAGCGCGGCGTCACCGACCGGCTGCGATCCATGCCGGTGTCCCGGCTGGCCCCGCTGCTCGGCCGCGCTGTGGCCGACCTGATGTTCGCGGTGGTGACGCTCGCCGTCATGCTGCTCGTCGGCCTTGCCGTCGGGTGGCGGGCGCGCGGCGACCTCGGTGACACGCTCGCCGCGCTCGGGCTGATCCTGCTGCTGCGGTTCGCGCTGGTCTGGGTGGGCGTCTTCCTCGGCCTGACCGTGAAGGGGCAGAGTGCGGTGACAGCGGTGCAGACGCTGGAGTTCCCGCTGGGCTTCCTGTCCAGCGCGTTCGTGGCGCCGTCCACCATGCCGGCATGGCTGGGTGCGGTCGCCGAGTGGAATCCGCTGTCCGCGACCGTCGGCGCCACCCGCGAGCTGTTCGGCAACCCCGGCTGGGGCGGCGACTCGTGGGTGGCCGCGCACCACCCGCTGCTGGCGGTGCTCTGGCCGCTGGTCCTGGTCGCGGTGTTCCTGCCGCTGTCGCTGCACCGCTACCGGGCGCTGAGCCGCTGAACCGGTCCCCGGGGGCGGCCGCCGAGCCGCCCCCGGGGCACCGGTCACGGCCCGGTCAGCACGACCAGTTCGCCGGTGGCGCGGGTCATCGCGACGTACCGGTCCACCGCCCCGGCGACCCCGTCACCGAACGCCTCCGGGTCGACGAGCACCACCAGGTCGAACTCCAGCCCCTTCGCCAGCACCGGGCTCAGCGACCGGACCCGCTCCGAGGCCGGCAACGCCGGATCGCCGATGACGCACGCGACACCCTCGCGGTGGGCGGCGAGCCAGCCGTCCACCACCGCGCGCAGCTCCGCGCGGGCGCCGTACCGCACCGGAGCGCCGTCGCGGATCGACGTGGGCACGTTGGCATCCGGCAGCACGGCCCGGATCACCGGCTCGGCCGCCGCCATCACCTGCGCCGGAGTGCGGTAGTTGACGGACAGCGTCGCCACCTCGACGTGGTCGAACCCGGCCCGCGCCAGCCGCTGCGGCCACGACTCGGTGAACCCGTGCCGCGCCTGCGCCCGGTCACCGACCACCGTGAAGCTGCGCGACGGGCAGCGCGCCAGCAGCATCTGCCACTGCGCGTCGGTCAGCTCCTGCGCCTCGTCCACCACGACGTGCGCGAACGGCCCGGCCAGCAGGTCCGGATCGGCAGCGCTCAACACGCTTTCGTCGACCAGGCTGGTGCGCATGTCCTCGCCGTACAGCATGGTCATCAGACCCTCGCCGTCGTCGTAGGCGTGCGACGCGATCAGCGCGTCGACCACCGTGTCCATCTCGGCACGCTGCGCGGCCAGCACCCCCTCGTCGCGGCGCCGCCGCAGCGACGCCTCCGGGTCGCCGATCCGCCGCCGGGCCGCGTCCAGCCACGGCAGGTCGGCCACCGTCCAGGCCCGGGGGTCGGCCCGCCGCAGCGTACGGATCTCCTCGACGCTCAGCCAGGGGGCACACCGGCGCAGGTAGGCCGGCACGGACCACAGGTCGGCCACCACGTCGAGCGGGTCGAGCAGCGGCCACGCCCGGCCGAACGCGGTGACCAGTTCCCGGTCGCGCCCCAGCGCGCGGCGGACCGCCTCCTCCGGCTCGTCGCCGCGGTACTTCTCCACCAGGATCGTGAGCAGTTCCTCCCACACCTCGTCGCGGGCCTCGTTGTGCGGGACGCCCGGCCCGGCCGCCTCGAACGCCGTCGCCCAGTCGCCGGCGGTCAGCCGCAGCTCGGCGTCCCCGACACCGACCGTCGTGCCGGTCGCGGGCGGCTCCTCGTAGAACCGGACCGCGGCGTCGACAACGCGCACCAGTTCCCCGGACGCCTTCAGCCGCGCCACCTCCGGGTCGGTCTCCGGCGCCGCCGCCGCGCCCTCCGGCACCAGGTCGGCCAGGGTGCAGATCTGCACGTCCTCCTCGCCCAGGCTGGGCAGCACGTCGGAGACGTAGTTCAGGTACGGCTGGTGCGGCCCGACCACCAGCACCCCGCCCCGGCGCTCGCCCAGCCGCGGGTCGGCGTGCAGCAGGTACGCGGTGCGGTGCAGCGCCACCACCGTCTTGCCGGTGCCGGGACCGCCGTCGACCACCAGCGCGCCCCGCGACCCGGCCCGGATGATCGCGTCCTGGTCGGCCTGGATGGTGCCGAGCACGTCGCGCATCCGCGCCGACCGGGTGGCGCCCAGGCTGGCGATGAACGCCGACTGGTCGTCCAGCGCGGCGTGCCCGGCCAGCCCGTCGGCGGTGAACACCTCGTCCCAGTAGTCGGTGATCCGGCCGCCGGTCCACCGGTACCGGCGGCGGCTGACCAGGCCCATCGGGTCGGCGTGGGTCGCCCCGAAGAACGGCTCGGCGGCGGGGGAGCGCCAGTCCAGCAGCAGCCGGCCGCCCGCGCCGTCGGTCAGGCCGAGCCGGCCCACGTACACCGGTTCGCCGCCGTCCGCGCCGACCATCCGGCCCAGGCACAGGTCCAGGCCGTAACGGCGCAGCGTACGCAGGCGTGCGCTCAACCGCCGGACCTCCTGGTCCCGGTCGACCGCCTGCCGGCCCCGGCCGCCCGCGGCCCGGCGCGTGGCGTCGAGCCGGTCGGTCAGGTCGGCGATCGAGCGGCGCAGGCTGTCGGCGATGGCGGCGAAGTGCCGCTCGTCGGCGGCGATCAGATCGGGGTCGGCCTTCGCCGACAGTCGCTCGGGAAGATCGAAAACGCTCGTGGCAGGCAGATTCAACTCGTCTCCGATCACGGGCACGGCCGAGCCTCCGCTCTTCGCGGCTTTCGAATGGCACGGCAATGGGTTACGGCCGGCAATTGTGCGCCCCGACCCCGGTCTTGCGGCAAGACCGGGGGTGCGCTATATGTTGGTAGTGGCGGGAGAACCCGCCATTCTTTTTGCGCGGACAATTCTCGGGCCCCCCTTTTCCGGCGTCCCGCCGACGGCTGGTGACCGGCCCGGCCGGTAGGATGACGGCACCATGTCGAAGGAGCGCCGGCGCAAGGCCGATCCCGCCCGCAGCCTGGCCCTTCTCTGGCGCACCCGGGAACCGGCCAGCCGCGGCGCCGGTCCCGGTCTCAGCGTGGACCGGATCGTGCGTACCGCGATCGAGATCGCCGACGCCGAGGGCATCGACGCGCTCACCATGCGCCGGGTCAGCGAGGCGCTCGGCGTGGGCACCATGTCCGTCTACACGTACGTGCCGGGAAAGGCCGAACTGCTCGACGTCATGGTGGACGCCGTCCTCGGTGACCTGCCGCGCCCGGCCGGCGTGCCGGGTGGCTGGCGGGGCCGGCTGGAACGCATCGCGCGGGACAATCTCGCCCTCTACCGGGCCCACCCGTGGCTGCTGCGCGCCGAGACGACACGGCCGGTCCTCGGCCCGAACGTGCTCGCCAAGTACGACTACGAACTGCACGCCGTCGCGGAGATCGGGCTCGACGACGTGGAGATGGACGCGGTGCTCACGCTCGTGCTGGGGCACGCCAAGAACGCGGCCCGGGTCGCGCTGGACGTGGCCGAGCTGGAACGTGAGACCGGGATGACCGACGACCAGTGGTGGCGCACGCACGGGCCCTGGCTGGAGAAGTTCATGACCGCCGGCAGTTTCCCGCTCGCCGCGCGGGTCGGCACCGCCGCCGGGATGGCGCACGGCGCGGCGTACGGGCCGGACCACGCCTTCGAGTTCGGTCTCCAGCGGGTGCTCGACGGCATCTCGGTGGTGGTGGCCGAGCGTGCCGGTGACGAGCCGGCACCCGGGAAGACCTTGTAATCCTACTGATCAAGTAGGAAACTCGCGGAGGGGACCGTGGGCGGCCGCCTCGTTCCACGACGTCACGGTCCGCCCCGCCGCGCCGTCCGTCCCGCTCGTCTGGAGGAACACCGTGACCGAGCCCGCCGACACCCCGGTCGACGCCGACGCCGACGCGGTGCGGACGCTGCTGCGGCACCAGGCCAGCACCGTCACGGTGGTCACCGCCGCCGGACCACCGGCGGCCGGGTTCACCGCCACGTCGTTCACCGCGGTGTCGCTGCGACCGCCCATCGTCTCGTTCTGCCTGGACCGGGGCTCGTCGAGCTGGCCGGTGGTGTCCCGGGCCCGGCACGTCGGGGTGCACCTGCTCGGGCACGGCCAGCACGAGCTGGCCCGGACGTTCGCCACCAGCGGGATCGACCGGTTCGCCGGGCCGACCCGCTGGCGGCCCGGACCGGAAGGGGTGCCGGTCCTCGACGACACGCTGGCCTGGCTGCTGTGCCGGGTGGTGGACCGGGTGGTCGTCGGCGACCACGCCGTGGTGCTCGCCGAACCGGAACTGCTGCGGCACGCCGACGTCGGCTCGCCGCTGCTCTACCACAGGGGGCGGTACGCGGGCCTGGCCGACACGACCGACCCCGGCGACCGCCGCTCCGCCGCCTGACCGGCCGCCGCTATCGTGGCCGCGTGATCACCTGCGTCGTGCACTACACGATCGACCCCGCACAGATCGAGGCGTTCGAGCGCTTCGCCCGTACCTGGATGCGGCTGGTGACGCGGCACGGCGGCGTGCACCACGGCTACTTCCTGCCCGCCGAGGGCGCCAGCGACCGGGCCGAGGCGCTGTTCAGCTTCTCCAGCCTCGCGGCGTACGAGCAGTACCGGACCCGGTTCGGCGTGGACCCGGAGTTCGTCGCCGCCGACCGGATCCGCGAGGAGTCGGGCTGCGTCCTGCGGTACGAGCGCACCTTCATGCGCCCGCTCCTGCCCACCGACTGACAGCCCGGCCGGCCCGGGGCTACCGAGGCGGGTGCGGGCCCTCTGCCGCTGCGGCGTACCGGCGGGCCAGGCGGGCGAACGCCTCGCGCAGTTCCGGCGGCCCGACCACCTCGATGTCGGCGTCGTAGCGGCCGAGCACGGCGGCCAGCCCGGGCCACGACCAGGCGCCCAGCACCAGCCGGCAGCGGTCCGGGCCCAGCGCCTCGACGATCCCGTCGCGGGTCCACCCGGACACCACCCGGGCGGGCAGGTCGAGGATCACCTCGCCCCGGCAGGGCCAGTCGCCCGGCCCGGTGGCGCCCTTGAACCGCCCGGCGACGTACGCGGCCACGTCCCCGCCGGGCAGCTCACGGGGCGTGAAGCGGGGGCCGGTGGGCGTACGCGGGCTGATCCGGTCGACCCGGAACGTGCGCCAGTCGTCGCGGTCGAGGTCCCAGGCGACGAGGTACCAGCGCCCGCCCCAGGTGACCAGGTGGTGCGGCTGCACCCGGCGCGGCGGCCGGCCCGCGACCGGCGGCGTCGTGGACACCGACTCGTAGTCGAAGCGCAGTTCCTCGCGGGCGTGCACGGCCGCGCTCAACGTCATCAGCAGCGCCGGTTCCACCCGGTGCTGTGCCGGCGTGCCGGCGCGTTGCACGTCGACCACCCGCAGCGCGTCCACCCGGTGCCGCAGCCGCGCCGGCATCACCTGCCGCACCGTGGTCAGCGCCCGCGCGGCCGCCTCCTCGATGCCGGTCACGCCACCGGCGGCGGTCTGCAACGCCACGGTGAGCGCCACTGCCTGCTCGTCGTCGAAGAGCAGCGGCGGCAGCGCCGAGCCGGCGCCCAGCCGGTAGCCGCCGTCCGGGCCCTTGGCGCTCTCGATCGGATAGCCCAGTTCCCGCAGGCGGTCGACGTCGCGGCGCACGGTACGCGGGCTGACCCGCAGCCGTTCGGCGAGCAGCGATCCGGGCCAGTCCCGTCGCGCCTGCAACAGGGACAGCAGGGCGAGCAGCCGGGCGGAGGTCTTCGGCACGACACGCATTCTGCCGCGAGAAGAGGACACTTCCTGACCGCTATGCCTGCGAGGGTGGACCCGTACCCGATCAGGACCGGAAGGAACCGATGACGATGACCGGCACCACCACGACCCCTGCCACCCTGGACGCCGAGCGGACCGACCTGCTGGCCGAGCTCGCCGAGGCCCGGAACATGCTGACCAACACGGTGCGTGGCCTGACCGACGAGCAGGCCGGGCAGAAGCCGACAGTCAGCGCGCTCTGCCTGGGCGGCCTGATCAAGCACGTCGCGTCCACCGAGGAGGCGTGGCTGCGGTTCGTGGTCGAGGGCCCGTCGGCGATGTCCTTCGCCATGCCCGAGGGCGTCACCTGGGAGGACTTCATGTCCGGGCAGGCTCGCGAGCTGCCGCAGTGGGCGATCGAGCGGGGACGGGACTTCCAGATGCTGCCCGAGGACACGCTGCCGGCCATCCTGGACCGGTACGCCCGCATCGCCGCCCGTACCGAGGAGATCATCGCCGGCGTCGAGGATCTGTCGGCCACCTGGCCGGTGCCGGACGCGCCGTGGAACGAGCCCGGTTCGGTCCGCAGCATCCGGCGGGTGCTGATCCACGTCATCGCCGAGACCACCCAGCACGCCGGGCACGCCGACATCCTGCGCGAGAGCATCGACGGCCAGACCACCACCTGAGCCGGCCGTGACAGTGCTCGACCAGCGTGCGCTCAACCGGGCCACGCTCGCCCGTCAGCTGCTGCTCGACCGCGCCGACCTGCCGGTGGCCGACGCGGTGGCGCACCTGTGCGGGTTGCAGGCCCAGGAGCCGCAGGAGCCGTACGTCGGGCTCTGGTCGCGGCTGCGGGCCTTCGACCCGGCGGTCCTGTCGGACCTGCTGGTGCGCCGCCGCCTGGTGCGTACCCACCTGATGCGCCGCACCGTGCACCTGCTCGCCGCCGCCGACGTGCTGGCCTGGCGGTCCCGGCACGACGCGATGCTGCGGCAGCGGGTGCTTGGCGTCTACCGCGGCGAGTTCGACGGGGTCGACCTCGACGAACTCGCCGCGGCCGCCCGGAAGGTCCTGGCCGACGGCGAACCCCGCACCACCGCCGAGATCGTGGGAGCGCTCGCCGCACGCTGGCCGGAGACCGACCGGCGGGCGCTCGGCGAGATCGTGCTCGCGCTGGTCCCGGCCGTGCAGGCCCCGCCGCGCGGACTGTGGCGGGCCACGGCCGGCGTCCGTACCGTCGCTCTGGCCCGGTGGCTGGGTCGCGACGCCGACCCGCCCGGCCCGGACGGCGACGACCCGGCCGGGCGGGCGCTGGTGCGGCGCTACCTGGCCGCGTTCGGCCCGGCCGCGTCGGCGGACCTGCGCGCCTGGTGCGGCCTCGCCGGGCTGCCCGCCGCGGTCGCGGCGGTCCGCGACGAACTGGTGGCCTTCCGGGACGCGCGCGGCCGCACGCTGCTGGACCTGCCGGGCGCGCCCCGGCCCGACCCGGACACCCCCGCGCCGGTACGGTTTTTGCCCGCCTTCGACAACGCGGTGCTCGGCTACCACGACCGCAGCCGGATCATCGACGACGACCACCGCAACCTCTCCGTCGCGGGCGCCCGGTTCGTGCTCGTCGACGGCCGGGTCGCCGCCACCTGGACGGTCGACGCGGGCGTCGTGGTGGTCACACCGCTGCGCGCCCTCGCCCGCGCCGAACGCGCGGCCGTCGCCGCCGAGGGCAGCGCCGTGGCGTCGTTCCTGTCCGAGGGCGACAACCAGGGGGTACGCGTCGCCGCCCGTTGAGCCGCACGTCAGGCGGTCGCCGCCGCCCGGCCCATCCGGGTGACCGCCTCGGTGAGCACGGCGGGGGAGGTGGCGAAGTTGAGCCGCACGAACCCGGCGCCGCCGGAGCCGAAGACGTGCCCGGAGCTGAGGGCCACCCGGGCCCGGTCGAGGAACATCCGCGCCGGACCGGCCACGTCGCTCGCCACCCCCGGTCCGCCGCCCGCCTCGGTGGGTACGCCGAGGCGCCGGCAGTCCAGCCAGGCCAGGTATGTGCCCTCGGGCGGCTGCCACGACACGGTCGGCAGGTGGTCGCTCAGCAGTGATCCGAGCAGCGCCCGGTTCGCGTCGAGGCCGTCGAGCAGCCGGTCCAGCCATGGCCCGCCGGCCCGGAACGCGGCGGTGTGCGCGAGCACCCCGAGGTGGCTGGGTCCGTGGCTGACCTCCTCCGGCATCCGGGCCAGGTCGTCCGCCGCGTCCGGCCCGGCGACCGCCAGCGCCGCCTTGAGCCCGGCCAGGTTCCACGCCTTCGACGCCGACAGCAGCGCGAACGCGTTCTCCGCACCAGGCACCGTCAGGTACGGGGTGAACCGCGCGCCGGGCAGCGCCAGCGGCGAGTGGATCTCGTCGGCCACCACCCGTACGCCGTGCCGGGCGGCCAGCTCGGCGACGGTGGTCAGCTCGTCGGGCCGGTGCACCACACCGGTCGGGTTGTGCGGGTTGCAGAGCAGGAACGCCGGGCGGTCGCCGATCGCGCGGGCGCGGCGGAACGCCTCCTCCAGCGCGGCCGGGTCGAGGCGCAGGTCCGCGCCGAGCGGCGCCTCGAGGACCTGCCGACCGGCGCTGGTGACGAACGCGTAGAACGGCGGGTAGACCGGGGGAGTGACCACCACCGCGTCACCAGGGCCGGTGACCAGGCGCAGCACCTCGACCGTACCCATCATCACGTCCGGCACCAGCGAGGTGCGGCCGACCGGGAAGTCGGCCCAGCCCCACCGCTGCGCGGCGAACCCGCCGACCGCCTCGGCGTACCCGGTGCCGAACGCGTAGCCGGTGTCGCCCAGCTCGACCGCCCGGCGCAGCGCCTCGGCCACCGGCGGCGCCAGCGGCACGTCCTGCTCGGCCACCCACAGCGGCAGCACGTCCGGCGGGTACAGCCGCCACTTCACGCTGGTGCGCTGCCGGAGCTGGTCGAGCGTGAGCTGGGTGAGCGGGTTGCCCTCGTCGGCGGAAACGACCATGCGGCCCACCCTAGGTACCTCCTACCATCGCCCGATGACCCACCCGGCGTACCCGCTGCGCACGCCCCGGCTGCTGCTGCGCCCGGTCACGCTCGGCGACCTCGACGACGTGCACGCCTGGCAGCGCCGCCCGGACGTGGTCCGCTGGATGGCCGGTGCCGCGCCGCGTACCCGGGCGGAGTCCCTGTCGTCGGTGACCGCGATGGCGGGCGAGGACGCGCTGCGCGCGGAGGGCGACTGCCTGACGCTCGCCGTGGTGCGCGACGCCCGGGTGATCGGCGCGGTCGAGCTGGTGTGGCGCAGCGCCGCGGACCGCACCGCCGAACTGGGGTACGTCTTCCACCCCGGCCACGGCGGCCGGGGGCTGGCCACGGAGGCGGCCGGCGCGCTGCTGGACTGGGGTTTCGACGGGTTCGGGCTGCACCGGGTGGTGGCCCGCTGCCACGCGGACAACGAGCCGTCGGCCCGCCTGATGGCCCGGCTCGGCATGCGCCGGGAGGCGCGGCACGTGCGCAGCTACCGGTTCCGGGACGGCTGGGCCGACCAGCTCGTCTACGCGATCCTGGCCGACGAGTGGCGGTCCCGGCCGGTCAGTGCGGGCTGACCGCGCTCAGTCCACCCGCCCCGGCGAGCAGCACGGTGTCCGGGTCGAGGGCGTGCAGCGAGTCGATCCGGCGTAGCCCGGTGGTCCGCTCGTCGACGCCGTCGTCGTCCACGCGCAGCAGGGCGCCGCAGCGGCGCGCCACCACGTGACTGTCGCCGGCCGGCGCGACGCCCTCCGCCGGCGGATCGCCCGGACCCACCCGCCGGTGGACGGCGCCGGTGACCACGTCGACGGCGGTCAGGCCACCCCGGGTGTCGCGTACCCAGGCCAGGGTGCCCGTGACGGCGGGCGCGCCCGGGGTGAGGTCGGCCTCGGCGCGGAAGAACTCCTCGCCGTCGCCGGATCCGAGGTGGACCCGCCGGATGGTGCGCGGGCCGCACCGGAACAGCGCGTGGTCGTTGTCGACGGTGACGAGGGCCGGGGAGTGGTCGCTGTCCGTCAGCGGCTCGGGCAGGGCGAGCCGGCGCACCTCGTCGCCGCTGGCGGCGTCGAGTATCCGCAGCTCGGACCCCCCGTGGGTGCCCACCACGACGACGCCACCGGCAACCGCGGGCCGTACCGTGGCCACCCGCTCGGCGGTGGCCCACCGCGTCGTCCCGGTCTCCCGGTCCAGCGCGCGCAGTGCGGTGTAGCCGCGCCACCCGCCCAGCAGCACGGTGTCCCCGCCCACCACGAGATGACCGGTGTACGGCGGCACCGGCGCGCGCCACACCAGCGCTCCGGTGCGCAGGTCGAGGCAGTCCACCTCGTCCCGGTTCTGCGGCAGCGCCCAGCACCGCCCGCCCGCCACGACCACCGCCCGGGGCCAGGTGCCCAGCGGTACGTCCCAGCGCGCGTCGCCGGTCGCGGCGTCCAGCCCGGCCAGGCGGGTGGCGCGTTCGTGGGCCACCACGTACCCGGAGGCCACCGCGACGGCTTGCGGGCCGCGCATGTGCGACGGTCTGCTCCACCGCACCGTCACCGGCGCTACGCCTTTCACATCGCGTGGCATTCGTCGCCGACCCGGATCTCGCCGGTGGTCAGCGGGACCAGCCGGACGCCGAACCAGGTCTTGCCGTCGTAGCGCCGGTGCCGGGCCAGCGTGCGGATCGGTTCCTTCCCGCGCGCCAGGGTCTCCGGGTCGATGAGCGTCACCGAGCAGCGGTCGCAGCGTTCGGAGACCCGGAAGTCGACGGCGCCGATGCGCACCCGTGTCCAGCCGTCCTCGGCGAACGGTTCGACCGGCCCGTCCAGCACCACTGTCGGCCGGAACCGGGCCATCGCCAGTGGCTCCGGCGCGGGCTCGCCGCGTTCGAGCGCGCCCTCGACGATCCAGTCCCGCAGCCGCCGCAGCGACGGCGTCGTGGCGACCAGCAGCGGCCCGGCGTCGGACAGGTTCAGCGGGTCACCGGGCCCGCCGCCGTGCTCGGCCGACATCGGCCGGCGGTGCGGATCGTCCAGCCAGGCCAGCCGTACGGGCCGGCCCAGCCGCGCGGACAGCCAGTCGTGGGCCTCGTCGGCGGCGAGCCGGACCGTGTCCAGCCGGGACACGTCGGTCGGGACCGGCGGCCCGTCCACCGGCTCGGCGACTGTCAGCGACGACCCGTCGCGGGCGATGAGCGTGACCGACCCCGAGCCGGGCACGGCGGTCAGGCCGAGCAGCGCCGGCAGGACGCTCGAGCCCAGTTTGCGGCCGTCCGGGCGCAGCACCAGCCAGCGGCGGTCGTGCCGTAACCCCCACGGTTCGACCTCGGCCCGGCCGACGTCGACGCCGCCGAGGGACTTGACCGGATACAGGTGTACCGAGGCGAGCCGCACCGCCACGCCCTCAGCCGATCTTGGGAGTGGCGCGGTCGATGATCGCTGCCAGGTCCAGCCCGCCCGGCAGCGTCCCGTACGCCTGCCCGTGGTCGCCGTCGAGCCGGGACGCGCAGAACGCGTCAGCGACCGCCGGGTGGCCGTGGCGCACCAGCAGCGCGCCCTGGAGCACCAGCGCCAGCCGCTCCACCACCCGCCGGGCGCGCAGCTCCAGGTCGGTGTGGTCGGCCAGCTCGTCGCGCACCCGGCGCACCGCGGCGTCCAGCCGGGCGTCCGCGCCGGCCGCTGCGGCCACCTCCGCCTCGTACGCGGCGAGCACCTGCGGTTCCCGGGTGAGCGCGCGCAGCACGTCGAGCGCGGCGACGTTGCCGGAGCCCTCCCAGATCGAGTTCAGCGGCGACTCCCGGAACAGGCGCGGCATGCCGGACTCCTCGACGTAGCCGTTGCCGCCCAGACACTCCAGCGCCTCGGCGGCGTGCCCCGGCCAGCGCTTGCACACCCAGTACTTGCCGACTGCGAGGGCGAGACGCTTGAACGCGGTCTCGCCGTCGTCGCCGCGCGCCGACCGGTCGGTCGCGCCGGCCAGCCGGACCATCAACACGGTGGCCGCCTCGGACTCCACCGCCAGGTCGGCCAGCACGTTGCGCATCAGCGGCTGGTCGGCCAGGTAGTCGCCGAACGCCCGCCGGTGGGTGGCGTGGTGCACGGCTGTGGTCACGCCGTGACGCATCCCGGCCGCCGCGCCGATCACACAGTCGAGCCGGGTCAGGTTGACCATGTCGATGATGGTGCGCACGCCTCGGCCCTCGTCGCCGACGCGCCACGCCACCGCGTGCTCGTACTCGACCTCGGCGGAGGCGTTGGAGCGGTTGCCGAGCTTGTCCTTGAGCCGCATCAGCCGCATCGGGTTGCGGGTGCCGTCGGGCAGCACCCGGGGGACCAGGAAGCAGGTGAGGCCGCCGGGCGCCTGCGCGAGGGTGAGGAACAGGTCGCACATGGGCGCCGAGGTGAACCACTTGTGCCCGACGAGCCGGTAGCTGCCGTCCGCCTCGGGCCGGGCCGTGGTGGTGTTGGCGCGCACGTCCGAGCCGCCCTGCTTCTCGGTCATCGACATGCCGGCGAGCAGGCCGCGCTTGGTCTGCGGCGGGCGCAGCCCGAAGTCGTACTCGCGGGTGGTGAGCAGCGGCTCGTAGCGGGCGGCCAGGTCCGGGCTGTGCCGCAGCGCGGGCACCGCCGCGTAGGTCATCGAGATCGGGCAGCCGTGCCCGGCGTCGGGCCGCCACAGGTAGAAGCCGGCCGCACGGGCCACGTGCGCACCCGGCCGGTCGTCGGCCCACGGCGCGGCGTGCAGGCCGTGACCGACGGCGGTACGCATCAGCTCGTGCCAGGACGGGTGGAACTCCACCTCGTCGACGCGGTTGCCGTACCGGTCGTGGGTCCGCAGCACCGGCGGGTGCTCGTTGGCGAGCCGGCCGTGCTCGGCGGCCTCCTCGCCACCGGCGAGCCGGCCCAGCTCGTGCAGCCCGGGCAGCGCCCATCCGGCGCCCTCGCGGGCCACCCCGTCGCGCAGCGCCGGATCGTCGGCGGTGTCGTGGCCGACCATCGGCGGAACCTGGTTGACGACCTCGTGTGTGGTCACGGCGGCAACTCCCAGCGCAGGTGGCGGATCGGGTCGGGGCCCGGATTGAACCACCGTTCACTCCGCACCGGCAAGCGCGCGACGACAAGTCAATTTGGCTGGATTCGTTTGACATCATCCGGCTCGGAGAGAAGACTCGCCGAAACTTTCTTTTGTCCGGGAAGTGGCTAGGGGGGCCTGTGTCCAGGAAGAAGCTCGGCGTGCTCGGCGCCGCACTCACACTGACCGTCGGCGTCCTGTCCGGATGCACCGGAGGCGAGGCGGTCGACGTCGGCGGCGGGGGGAACGCCGGCGGCGCCGGCGGAGTCCTCAACGCCGCGATCGGCGGCGAACCCGACCAGCTCGACCCGCACAAGACCTCGGCGTACTACAGCTTCCAGGTGTTGGAGAACGTCTACGACACGCTCGTCGAGCCGGACGCCGACCTGAAGATGGTGCCGTCGCTGGCGACGAAGTGGACCACCAGCGACGACCAGCTCACCTGGACGTTCACGCTGCGCGAGGGCGTCACGTTCTCCGACGGGTCGCCGCTGACCTCCGAGGACGTCGTCTACTCGTACGAGCGGATCATCAAGGAGAAGCTGAACAACGCGTACAAGTTCGCCACCGTCAAGTCGGTCACCGGGCCCGACCCGGCCACAGTGGTGGTGACGCTCAGCGCGCCCACGCCGAACCTGCTCGCCAACCTCGGCGGCTTCAAGGGCGTGGCGATCGTGGAGAAGTCAAACGTGGAGTCCGGCAAGGTCAAGACCGCGCCGGTCGGCAGTGGCCCGTTCAAGGTGGCCGGCTACACCTCGGGCGACAGCGTCAAGCTGGTGCGCAACGACGCGTACTGGGGGGACAAGCCGAAGCTGGACGGCGTCACGTTCACCTTCGTCAAGGATCCCACCGTGGCGTTGCAGAACCTGCGCAGCGGCCAGGTCCAGTGGACCGACAACCTGCCGCCGCAGCAGGTGAAGTCGTTGCAGGCCGGCGACGACCCGGTGGTGAAGTCGGCGGCCTCCACCGACTACTGGTACGTGGCGCTCAACGAGGCCCGCAAGCCGTTCGACAACCCCGAGGTGCGACGGGCCGTCGGGTACGCGCTGGACCGTGAGGCGATCACCAAGGCGGCCAAGTTCGGCCTGGCCACCGTCAACCAGACCGCCATCCCGAAGGCCAGCGCGTTCTACTACGACTACGCGCCCTACAGCCACGACCCGGGCAAGGCCAAGCAGATGCTCGGTCAGGCCGGCGTGAGCAACCTGACCATGGACCTGATGGTCACCAGCGAGTACCCGGAGACGGTCACCGCCGCGCAGGTCATTGCCGCGCAGCTCAAGGACGTCGGCATCACCGTCAAGATCCGTACGCTGGACTTCGCCCAGTGGCTCGACGAGCAGGCGAAGGGCAACTTCGACGGGTTCATGCTGGGCTGGCTCGGCAACATCGACCCGGACGAGTTCTACTACGCCCAGCACCACAGCGGCGGCACGTTCAACTTCCACAAGTACAAGAACCCGGCGGTGGACAAGCTGCTCGACGACGCCCGCACCCAGACCGACCAGGGCGCCCGCAAGCAGGCGTACGATCAGGCGGCGAAGCAGATCGTCGACGACGCCAGCTACCTCTACCTCTACAACCCGGACGTGGTGCAGGGCTGGTCGACGAAGGTCTCCGGCTACGACGTGCGCACCGACCGGGCGATCCGGTTCCGGTCGGTCGCCCTGGCGAAGTGATGGCCCGCTTCGTCCTGCGGCGGGTCCTCCAGTCGGCGGTCGTGCTGGTCGGCGTCACGCTCGTGGTGTTCCTGCTGCTGCAACTGGTGCCGGGCGATCCGGTCCGGGTGGCGCTCGGCACCCGGTTCGACCCGCAGACGTACGAGGCGCTGCGGGAACGCGCCGGCCTCGACCAGCCGCTGCCGGTGCAGTACGCCAGCTACCTCGGGCACGCGCTCACCGGTGACCTGGGGGTCAGCTTCCGCACCGGTCAGCCGGTGAGCCAGATCGTGCTGGAACGGCTGCCCGCCACGCTGTCACTCGCCGTCACCGCCGTGGTGTTCGCGCTCCTGGTGGCGTTCCCGCTGGGCATCGTCGCGGCGGTCCGCAGCGGCTCGGCGGTCGACCACGCCGCCCGCGTGTTCAGCCAGTTCGGCGTCTCCGTGCCGGACTTCTGGATGGGCATCATGGGCATCCTGCTGTTCGCCGGGGTGCTCGGCTGGCTGCCACCCTCGGGCTACGTGGCGCTGACCGACGACCCCGGCCGGTGGGCCACCCACGTGGCGCTGCCGGCGGTCACCGTCGGCCTGGTCACCGCGTCGATCCTCACCCGGTTCATCCGCTCCTCCGTGCTGGAGGTGCTCTCCGCCGACTACGTACGCACCGCCGAGGCGAAGGGGCTGCGCAACCGGGTGGTGATCATGCGGCACGTGCTGCGCAACGCGCTCATCCCGGTCGTCACGGTGGTCGCGGTGCAGCTCGCCAGCCTGCTCGGCGGCGTCATCGTGATCGAGGTGCTGTTCGCCTGGCCCGGCATCGGCCGGCTCACCTTCGACGCCGTGCAGGCCCGCGACTATCCCGTCCTGCAGGGCGCGGTGCTTCTCGTCGCGGCGTTGTTCCTGCTGGTCAACCTGCTGGTGGACATCCTCTACGCCCGCCTCGACCCGAGGATCACGGTCAAGTGAGCGCCACGACCGAGAGCACCGGGCGCCGTGTCCTGGACGCGCTGCGCCGCGACCCGCTCGCCGTCGGCGGCACGATCGTGCTCGTGCTGCTGGTGGTGGTCGGCGTGGCCGGCCCGTGGCTCGCACCGGCCGGCGTCAACGACGTCGACGTGGACCAGATGCTGCGCCCACCCAGCGGCGCGCACCCGTTCGGCACCGACGAACTGGGCCGCGACGTGCTCAGCCGGGTGCTCGTCGCCGCCCGCGTGTCACTGCAGGTCGGCGCCGTCAGCGTCGGCATCGCGCTGGTCGCCGGCGTGACGCTCGGGCTGTTCGCCGGCTACTACCGGGGCTGGCTGGACAGCGTGCTCATGCGCTGCATGGACGTGCTGTTCGCGTTTCCGGTGCTGCTGCTGGCGGTCGCCATCGTGGCGGTGCTCGGCCCCGGCCTGCTCACCGCCATGGTCGCCATCGGCGTGGTCTACACACCCATCTTCGCCCGCATCACCCGCGCCGGCGTGCTCTCCGTACGCGAGCAGGTGTTCGTCCGGGCCGCCGTGTCCATCGGCGCGTCCGACCTGCGCATCATGCGCCGGCACGTGCTGCCGAACATCGCCGCGCCGCTGATCGTGCAGACGTCGCTGTCGCTGGCGTTCGCGATCCTCTCCGAGGCCGCGCTGTCCTTCCTCGGCCTCGGCATCCAGCCGCCCGCGCCGGCCTGGGGCCGGATGCTGTTCGACGGGCGCGGCTTCGTCACCGACGCGTGGTGGCTGGGCGTGTTCCCGGGCGCGGCGATCTTCCTCACCGTGCTGGCGTTCAACCTGGTCGGCGACGCGCTGCGCGACGTGCTCGACCCGCGTCAGCTCACCCTGGGCGAGGCCCGCAGGAGCACCCCATGACCGAACGCACCGACCGCATGCCGAGCCAGCGCGGGCACTCCACGACCGACTCGACGGTGCTGTCCGTCGAGGACCTCACTGTGACCGTCGGCACCCGCCGTGGCCCGGTCCGTGCCGTCGCCGGGGTGTCCTGGCAGGTACGGTCGGGGGAGACGTTCGCGCTGGTCGGCGAGTCCGGCAGCGGCAAGAGCATGACCCTGCTCGCCGCCACCGGCCTCGCCCCGCGCGCCGCCACTGTCACCGGCCGGGTGCGGCTGCTCGACACGGAACTGACAGCGCTGCCCGACGACCGCCGCCGCAAGGTCCGAGGCCGGCACGTCGGGTTCGTCTTCCAGGATCCGATGACCTCACTCAACCCGGTGCTGCCGGTGGGGCGGCAGGTCACCGAGGCGGCCGAGGAACACCTCGGGCTGACCCGCCGGGCCGCCCGCGACCGGGCGGTGGAACTGCTGGAGATGGTGGGCATCCCGTCGGCCGCGCGGCGCGTCGACGCGTACCCGCACCAGTTCTCCGGCGGCATGCGCCAGCGCGTCGCCATCGCGATGGCGCTCGCCTGCGAGCCGGACCTGCTGATCGCCGACGAGCCGACCACCGCGCTCGACGTCACCACGCAGGCGCAGATCATCGAACTGGTCGCGGACCTCCAGGCACGGCTGGGTACCGCGGTCGTCTGGGTCACCCACGACCTGGGCGTGGTGGCGGGCATCGCGGACACCGTCGCGGTCATGTACGGCGGGCGGATCGTCGAGCAGGGCCCCGTCGACACGGTGTTCGACACGCCCACCCATCCGTACACCCGGGCGTTGCTGGCGGCCCGGCCGGACCCGTCCCGCCGCGGCGAGGACCTGGTGGCCATTCCCGGGTCGCCGCCGAGCCCGCTGGACCTGCCGGCCAGCTGCGCGTTCTGGCCGCGCTGCCCGGTCCGCGCCGATCCCCGCTGCGAGCACGAGCTGCCGCCGCTGACGCCGGTCGGCGACGGGCACACGGTCCGTACCTTCTACCGTGGAGAGGCCGGATGAGCGCCGACACCCCGGACGTGGTCGCCGAGCTGGACGACCTGAAGGTGCACTTCCCGACCCCGGCCGGCACGGTCCGCGCGGTGGACGGCGTCACCCTCGCCGTACGCCGGGGCGAGACGCTCGGGCTGGTCGGCGAGTCGGGCAGCGGCAAGTCCACGGCCGGTCTGGCGCTGCTGCGGCTCGTCGACCCGACCGCCGGGCGGGTCCGGGTGGCGGGCGAGGACGTGACCCGCTGGTCGCGTCGTCGCCTGCGCGCGACCCGCCGCCACGTGGCGATGGTCTTCCAGGACCCGCAGGCGTCCCTCGACCCACGCCGGACGGTCGGTGACAGCATCGCCGAGCCGTTGATCGTGCACCGGCTCGCCGGCTCCGCCGCCGCCCGGCGGGCCCGGGTCGCGGAGCTGCTGGACCTGGTCGGCCTGCGCGCCGACACGGCGGGCCGGTATCCGCACGAGCTGTCCGGCGGCCAGCGCCAGCGCGTCGGCGTGGCGCGAGCGCTGGCCGGGGAGCCGGACCTGATCGTCCTGGACGAGCCGATCGCGTCGCTGGACCTGAGCGTGCAGGCGCAGATCATGAACCTGCTCCGGCACCTGCAACGCGACCTGGGGCTGACCTACCTGTTCATCGCGCACGACCTGGCCGCCGTGGAGCACATGAGCGACCGGATCGCGGTGATGTACCTGGGCCGCATCGTCGAGACCGGCCCACCGGAGCGGATCTACCGGCACCCGGCGCACCCCTACACGGCGGCGCTGCTGTCCGCGGTGCCGGTAGCCGACCCCCGGGTCGAGCGGGAGCGCCGTCGGATCGTGCTGACCGGTGACATCCCGAGCCCGGTGGATCCGCCGAGCGGGTGCCGCTTCCGTACCCGATGCCCCCAGGCCCGGCCCGCGTGCGCCGAGACCGATCCGGCGCTCGCCGAGGTCGGCCCGGGCCACCACGCGGCGTGTCTGTTCCCGCTCGACGGTGAGCGCGACGGCGGCCCGGGGGAGGAGGGCGCGACGACGCGCGCGGACGCCGCCGGTACGGCGTAGGCTCACCGCCGATGACGTTCACCACCCGGCCGACGCTGCGCGGCACGTTCGGCATGGTCTCGTCCACGCACTGGCTGGCCAGCCAGTCCGCGATGGGTGTGCTGGAACGCGGCGGCAACGCCTTCGACGCCGCGGTGGCCGCCGGGTTCGTGCTGCACGTGGTGGAGCCGCACCTCAACGGCCCGGCCGGTGAGGTGCCCGCGATCCTCGCCACGGCGACCGACCCCACGCCACGGGTGCTCTGCGGCCAGGGCCCGGCCCCGGCCGCCGCCACCGTCGCCCACTTCCGCTCGCTGGGCCTGGACCTCGTGCCGGGCGCCGGCCCGCTCGCCGCCGTGGTGCCGGGCGCTGTCGACGCGTGGCTGCTGCTGCTGCGCGACCACGGCACCCGCACGCTCGCCGAGGTGCTGGAACCGGCGATCGGCTACGCCGCCGCCGGCCACCCGCTGGTCGGCCCGGCCGGGCAGACCGTCGCGCGGGTCCGGTCGCTGTTCACCGACCACTGGCCGACCTCCGCGCGCCTCTGGCTCCGCGACGGCCGCCCGCCCGCGCCGGGGGAGATGGTCACCAACCCGGCGTACGCGGACACGCTGCGCCGCCTCGTCGACGCGGGACGGGCCGCCGGTGCGGACCGGGAGGCGCAGATCGAGGCGGCCCGGCGCGCCTGGCGGGAGGGTTTCGTCGCCGAGGCGATCGACGCGTTCAGCCGGCTGCCGTTCCGTGACTCCAGCGGGCGTGCGCACGCCGGGCTGGTCACCGGCGACGACCTGGCCGGATGGTCGGCCACCTGGGAGGAACCGGTCACGCTGGACTGGCACGGGCACACGATCGCCAAGACCGGCTTCTGGGGCCAGGGCCCGGTGCTGCTCCAGACGCTCTCCATCCTGGACGCGCTCGACGACCCGCGTGTCCACGACCCGTCGAGCCTGGACGGCATCCACGCGCAGGCCGAGGCGCTGAAGCTCGCGTTCGCCGACCGGGAGGCGTGGTACGGCGACACCGACGTGCCGGGCTCCGCGCTGCTGTCCGCCGAGTACGCCAGTGCGCGGGCCGCGCTGGTCGGCGACCGCGCCGACACGACGCTGCGCCCCGGCAGCCCGGCGGGTGAGCCACCCCGCCTCCCGTCCCACCTGCGTGCCGACGTGGGTCTCGGGGCCGTCCCGCAGGATCCGAGCACCGGCGAACCCACGGTACGGGCGGACGGCGTGACCCGCGGCGACACCTGCCACGTCGACGTGGTGGACCGGTGGGGCAACATCATCTCCGCCACGCCCAGCGGCGGCTGGCTGCAGAGTTCGCCCACCATTCCGGAGCTGGGCTTCCCGCTCGGCAGCCGGTTGCAGATGTGCTGGCTGGAGGAGGGGCTCGCCTCGACGCTGCGGCCGGGGCGGCGTCCGCGTACCACGCTCAGCCCGACGCTCGTGCTCCGCGACGGCGAGCCGGTGATGGCCTGCGGCACGCCCGGCGGCGACCAGCAGGACCAGTGGCAGTTGCTGTTCCTGCTGCGGCACCTGGCCGGCGGGCAGGAGTTGCAGGAGGCCATCGACGCCCCCACGTGGCACACGACGAGCTTCCCCGCGTCGTTCTATCCCCGTGAGGTCGAGCCGGGCGTCCTGGTGCTGGAGGACCGCATCGACCGCGACGTGCTGTCCGGCCTGCGCGCCAGGGGCCACACGGTTCGCCTGTCCGGCCCGTGGAGCCTGGGTCGCATGTGCGCGGTGACACGCGACCCGCGTACGGGCGTCCTCTCCGCCGCGGCGAATCCGCGAGGCGCCCAGGGCTACGCTGCGGGCCGCTGACCCGATCCTCCCGCGCCCTCCCTTCCTCGTTGATCTTGCACTTGCGGCCCAGGAATAGCGGTCATAACGGGCGCTCGTCGGGCAGCAAGTGCAAGATCGCGGGGCGGCCGGGGGCGGGGGAGAGGGCGGGGTCAGGTGTCGATACGGGTGATGTTGCGGATCTTGTTGGCGGCGTCCAGGGCGGCCACCTTGTACGCCTCCGCCAGCGTCGGGTAGTTGAAGACGGCGTCCAGCAGGTAGTCGACGGTGCCGCCGCAGCCCATCACGGCCTGCCCGATGTGGACGATCTCGGTGGCGCCGGTGCCGAACACGTGCACCCCGAGCAGCCGCCCGTCCTCGGGTGAGACCAGCAGCTTCAGCATGCCGTACGAGTCGCCGACGATCTGGCCCCGGGCCAGCTCCCGGTAGCGGGCGATGCCCACCTCGAACGGGACGGAAGCGTCGGTCAGTTCCTCCTCGTTCTTCCCGACGAAGCTGATCTCCGGGATGGTGTAGATGCCGATCGGTTGCAGGTCCGACATGCCGCGCGCCGGTTCGCCGCAGGCGTGCTGGGCGGCCAGCCGGCCCTGTTCCATCGAGGTGGACGCCAGCGCGGGGAACCCGATCACGTCGCCGACGGCGTAGATGTTCTCGACGGTGGTGCGGTAGTCGGCGTCGACGGTGATCCGGCCCCGGTGGTCGGCGGTGAGCCCGGCCGCCTCCAGCGCGAGGTCGTCGGTCTGCCCCTGCCGGCCGGCGGAGTACATCACCGTGTCGGCGGCGATCTTCTTGCCGCTGCGCAGGACGCAGAGCGCGGCGCTGCGGTGCTTCTCCACGGCGGCCACCTCCTCGCCGAAGCGGAAGGTCACCGACAGGTCCCGCAGGTGGTACTTCAGGGATTCGACGATCTCCTCGTCGCAGAAGTCGAGCATCCGTGGGCGGCGCTCGACCACCGTCACCTTGGTACCGAGCGCGGCGAACAGGGAGGCGTACTCCATGCCGATGACCCCGGCGCCGACCACGACCATGCTGCGCGGGACGGCCTGGAGGTTGATGACGCCGTCGGAGTCGACGATCGTGCGGTCGTCGAAGTCGACGCTGTCCGGGCGGGCCGGGCGGGTGCCGGCGGCGATGACCGCCTTGTCGAAGCTGACCCGGGTCTCCCGGCCGGAGCCGGCGTCGACCCAGACGGAGTGGGCGTCGGCGAACCGGCCGGTGCCGGTGATCAGCGAGACCTTGTTGCGGGCCAGCTGGTTGCGGATGACGTCGGTCTGCCGGGTGATCACGTGCTGGGTGCGGGCGGCCAGGTCGGCTACGGTGATGTCCTCCTTGACCCGGTAGCTGCTGCCGTAGAGGTCGCGCTGGCTGAGCCCGGTCAGGTAGAGGACCGCCTCGCGCAGCGTCTTGGAGGGCACGGTGCCGGTGTTGATGCACACCCCGCCGAGCATGTCGCGGCGGTCCACGATCGCGACGCGGCGGCCCAGCTTCGCCGCGGCGATCGCCGCCTTCTGTCCACTCGGTCCGGAGCCCAGCACCAGCAGGTCGTAGTCATACACGAGCGCCAGCCTCGCAGGGTCTCGCAACCTGCGCCAGCGGTGGGGCTCCGCGCCGGGGGTGGAACGCGGAGCCCCACCGGCTCAGCGGCCCTGCAGGGATCGGACGTTGTCGGCGAACGTCCAGCCCTTCGAGCCGTCCCAGTTGACCGACCAGGTCATCAGGCCCTTCAGGCGGCCCTGGTAGGTGTTCCACGCCTGGGCCACCAGCGCCGGGCTCATGTAGCCGCCGCCGGCGCCGACCTGCGCGGGCAGCCCGGGGACCTGCCGGTCCAGCGGTACGCGGATGGTGGTGCCCTGTACGACCAGGCCGGCGTCGAGGCAGTTGGTCTGGGCGACGAAACCGGCCACGGTGCCGGCCGGGTACGAGTCACCGGCGCAGCCGTACATCGAGCCGTTGTAGTACTGCATGTTCAGCCACCACAGCCGCCCGTTGTCGGCGTACTTCTTGACGATCGGCAGGTACGCGCCCCAGATCGAGCCGTAGGTGACGCTGCCGCCGGTGACGTACGCGGTCTCCGGCGCCATGGTGAGCCCGAACCCGGCGGGCATCTGGGCCAGCACCCCGTCGATGATCCGGATCAGGTTGGCCTGCGAGGGGGAGAGCTGGTTGATGTTCCCGCTGCCGGTCAGGCCGGTCTCGATGTCGATGTCGATGCCGTCGAAGTTGTGCCGCTTGAGGATCGGCACGACGGTGGCGACGAACCGGTCGGCGACGGCGCTGGAGCTGAGGTCGATGCCGGCGGTGGCGCCGCCGATGGACAGCAGCACGGTCAGCCCGGCGGCCTTGGCCTGGCACACCTGGGCCGGGGTGGGCACCTTGACGCCGGCGTCCATGCCGTCCTCCCAGAGCACGGTGCCGTCGGCGCGGATGACCGGGAACGCGGCGGTCACCACGGTGTAGCCGTGGCCGGTGATCCGGGAGTCGGTGATCGGGATCCAGCCGAGGCCGGGGTGTACGCCGTTCGCGGCGCCGTCCCAGTTCTCCCAGTAGCCCTGGAGCACCTTGCCGGTCGGCCGGGACCGCAGCGCGCAGGTGTCGCCGCCCGGGGTGGTCGGGCTGGACGACACGGTGGGCGTGGGCGTCGGCGTCCGCGTGGGGGAAGCGGTCGGGGACGGGGAGGCGGTGGGGGAGGGCGACGGCGGCCGGGTGGTGGGGCTCGGCGACGGCGTGCCGCCGGTGCAGGCGCCGAGGTCGGTCCAGAGCGCCGGTACGGCGGCCGGGGTCCAGCCCGCACCGGCCGGCGGGGTGTGCGTGACGAGCGCCTGGTAGAGCCGGCCGCCGTAGGTCGCCCGGCTCCCGGCGGTCCAGGTGACGCCCTCGGCCCAGGCCGGCGCGTCACACGCGACGAGCGCGGCGGCGCCGGTCGGTGTGGCGGCGGTGGCGGGCAGGGCGGCGGCGGTGGCGGCGAGCAGCGCGACGCCACCGAGCAGAGTGGTCATCCCACGTCCGAGTCGCATGACATACCTCCTCATCGATGCGCCGGAGGTTATCAGTTAACTTTGTTAAGTGTAAATGCGGCGTACCCTGTCACCACCCCGCTCAGGGCGTGAAGCAGGAACGAAAGCCGCCCGCGGGCGGCCGGGAAGGACGGCGGCGGACGTGGACGCCAGACGCACCACGGTGCGCGACATGCGCCGGGCCAACAGGTCGGTCCTGCTGACCCGGATCTGGCTGGACGGACCGCTCAGCCGGCACGAGCTGGGCCAGTCCACCGCGCTGAGCCTGGCCAGCGTCAGCAACCTGGTCGGCGAGATGATCAACGAGGGCCTGGTCGAGGAGGCCGGCTCGGTCGAGTCCGACGGCGGCCGTCCCCGCGTGCTGCTGCGCGTCGCGCCCGGCTACGGCTACCTGGTCGGCGCCGACGTCGGCGAGACCCGCGTCCAGGTGGAGCTGTTCGACCTGAGCATGACCGCGCTGGCCAAGGCCGAGTACCCGATCGCCGCCGCCGACCCCGACCCCGAGCGGGTCGCCGCCCACCTGCGGCACGGCCTCGCCGCCGTCACCGAGCAGGCGGGCGTCGACCCGGCCGCGGTGCTCGGCTTCGGCGTCGCCGTCGCCGGCACCGTCGAACGCACCGCCGACGCCGTGGTGCACGCCCAGACGCTCGGCTGGGACGGTGTGCCGCTCGGCGCGATGCTGCGCGCCGGCACCGACGTACCGGTGCACGTGGACAACGGGGCGAAGACGCTCGGCCAGGCCGAGATGTGGTTCGGCGCCGGCCGCGGCGTCCGGCACGCGGTGGTCGCCCTGGTCGGCTCCGGCGTCGGCGCGAGCGTGGTCGCCGACGGCGTCGGCTACCGCGGCGCGCACAGCAGCGCCGGGGAGTGGGGCCACACCACCATCGTGTACGGGGGCCGCCGCTGCCGCTGCGGCAACCACGGCTGCCTCGAGGCGTACGTGGGGGCGGAGGCGGTGCTGGACCGGTTCCGCCAGGCCAACCGGGGCCGCCCGGCGCCCGGCGCGGACGAGGAGACCGCCTTCGGTGAGTTGCTGCGCTCCACCGGCAGCACGGCCGCGAAGGTGATCGACGAGACGGTCGGCTACCTGGGCGCCGGAGTGGCGAACCTGGTCAACCTGTTCAACCCGGAGCGGGTGGTGCTCGGCGGCTGGGCCGGGCTGGCCCTGGGCGAACGGCACCTGCCCGCGATCCGCGAGGCCACCGCGCGGCACGCGCTGCGGCAGCCGTACGCGCAGACCTCGATCGAGCTGTGCCGGCTCGGACCGGACGCGGTCGCGATGGGCGCGGCCACCCTGCCGATGACCCGGCTGCTGCGCGACGGCG